>JAIRYN010000047.1 GCA_031267575.1 Synergistaceae bacterium
CCAGAACGTCTTGAAGCACATCGTCAAGCGTCCGAATTTGTATTTTATGGACACTGGGCTCGCCGCCTATCTCACGGACTGGAACACTCCGGCGCAACTGCTGGCTGGGGCTATGAGCGGAGCGATTTTCGAGACCTTCGTGGTTGCCGAAATTCTGAAATCCTACAATCATAACGGCAAACAAGCCAGCGTCTACTATTACCGAGACACGAACAAAGTTGAAATCGACCTCATCATAGCTCAGGACGGCAAGTTGTACCCGGTGGAAATCAAGGAAACCGCCACTCCAGACAGCCGCATGGTTAAAAATTTCGACGTACTGGAAAAACTCGGCAAAAACGTGGGCTATGGCGCCCTTGTCTGTCTTACTGACAGGCCCTTCCCACTGACTCGAAAGGCCAGCGCTGTCTCGGTGTGGGACATGTGAAGCTATATTAAAATTTCTGAGAGCCGGAAAAGGTCTGCAAGAAACTCCCTGGCGACACTACTCGAGGGTCTGTTTCGTCAGGCCCGCCATTTTGAGCGCGAAAAAAATGAGAACGAGTCCGACACCGACATTAAGAAAAACCATGACTTCCCGCGGGAGAAAAGTTCTTGCCACGCTGCCCGCCAGAGCGACACCGTTCAGAAATACGAAAGTCGCCGTCGCGCATCCCATGCCGAAGCGAAAAAGCTGACGGCCGTTCAGATCTTTCGCCGCCACGTTGGCGGAAAAGACTCCTCCCCAAAAGACTATCGTCAGAGGATTGGAACCCGTCAACAACACGGCTTTTAAGAAAATACCCTCCGCTTCGGTCCCGCCGAACAACGACACTTGAGGGAGCAGCGGTATTCCCAGCGCCCCCGAGACGATGTCCAGTCCGAACGCGGCCAGTATGCACGCCCCCGCATAGCGGACAGTTTTCTTGACTTTCTCGTCTTGCAAGAAAACCGCGATACCCACGGCGGCCAAAAAAATATAGAATCCATCAACCAGCGTCACGGCCAAAGCCGCCAATGCCCCCGAACGGAACCCGAAAACTCCAGACGTGTTGAAGACCATTAGGCACACGGGCCCGACCGCTAACTGCAACAGGAGCCCAAAACGCAGTCCGTCAAAAAACATGTCTCCACCTTCTGATCTTGAACTCCATCGAAAAAGCAAGGGGGAAATTTTCCCTCTACCGCAACATGATTTCGGCACGGTTTCCGTGAATGGCGATCTTTGTGCCGTAGGCTTCCGACCGCTGGGCAAGCTGCTCCAGAATGGAGGAGTCTTTTGCCGGAGCGGGCCAGCCGCTGCGGCTGCGAGGAAGACCAAAGCCCAGCTCCGCCGCCAGGAGCGTCAGCTTCGTCAGCTCTCCGTCCTCCATTTCCCAATAGGGTATGACCGTCTCGAAGGCCTCTCGTTTGGTTTGCAGCCCTCGGGTGAAGCCGGCGGAGCGCGCCTTGTAGAGGTCGTGCATGGTGGAGTCCGTCGACAGGCCGTAAAACTCGAAGTAGTCCGCCGGGGCTCTCGTGATGTTTTCGTTTTGCAGAACAAAATCCCCCAGGGAATAAAAAATAGGTCGATTCTTGTAAATTTCGATGCCCCGCAGAACGTGAGGGCCGTGTCCGACAATGGCATGAGCACCGTAGTCGATGCAGGTTCTCGCGAATTCCTCCAAGAACGGAGGGGCGAGAAATTTCTCGGCCGCGGGCTGTTCGTGGCAGTGGACGGAGACGACGATATAATCGGCCTGCAAGCTCGCGTCGTAAATAGATTTTTTTATTCTCGCCAGGTCCTTGGGATGCACGGAAGATTTTTTGCCCACCTGGTCGCCGGCTTCGAACGACAGCGTATCGAACTCTATCCTGTTGTCAGGCAGCGGAGAACTGTACCCTTCGCTGCGAAGAAGTTCGTTGATGGCGTTTATCTGAGTGCCGGCGGCGATTTCCCGAAGGGCCTGGGCGTGACGGGGCTCGATGTAATGGGTGGTCTCCAGGCGCAGCCCGTTGACGCCGGGACGCCCGATCATGGCGCCGGAAGCGTTTCCGGCCATGGCCGCGGGGTTGAACGAGGACACCGCGCCGATGAGAGCGGCGCGTCCGGAACTGCAGTCTAAATAGGCCGGGGCCGCCGCCCGCTGGAGGTCGAGCCCCACTCCAGCGGAGGGGATTCCCGCTTTCCCGAGGTTTTCCAGGGTCTTTTCCAGCCCGCCGTAAGAGAAATCCATCGTGTGGTTGTTGGCGAAGGAGGAAATGTTGAAGCCGAACCTTTTCGCGTCCTCCAAAATTCCGTAGGGCGCGCACAGATAGCTCCCCCCGTTGTACTGAGAGCCGTAAGATTCGTAATCGTGGACCGTGGTCTCCAGGTTGAAAAAACGCATGTCGCCTTTTTGGATCTCCGCCGCGATTTCGTCGAAACCCGGATAACTTTCGGGCAGACGGCGATGAACCAGCATGTCCCCCGTCGCCGTAAAAGACATTTTCACTGTCATAATGGCCCTCCTAACGTAACATTCAAGCTCAAGACAAACTCAGGGGGACAGAGTCCCCCTGAACCCCCTTCTGAAAATCTTTCATCAATATTTTATGTATTATATGTAGAGATGGCAGGCCACGAAGTGCTTTTCAGTTCCCTCTTTTCCGCCTTTTTTCTCTTGTTGTCGAAGAGGGGGCGTTTTTTCCCGGCAGATCTCCTGGACGTTCCGGCACCGCGCGGCGAAACGGCAGCCTGGCGGAGGGTTGATCGGGCTGACGATCTCTCCTTTGATGACCTCGATTTCCTTGTCGCGCATGGAGATATCCGGCTCTGGGATCGCGGACAAAAGCGCCTTCGTGTAAGGGTGCAGGGGATTTTCGAAGAGGGAGTCGGAGGAGGCGTGTTCCACACACTGCCCCAGATACATCACGACAATCTCGTCCGAGATGTGTTTGACCACCGAAAGGTCGTGGGTGATGAACATGTAGGTCAATCCTCTGTCCTCCTGAATGTCCATCAGCAGGTTGAGAATCTGCGCCTGAATCGAGACGTCCAAGGCGGAGACCGGCTCGTCGCAGACGATGAACTCGGGATCGAGAGAAAGGGCCCGGGCGATGCCGATGCGCTGGCGGCGCCCTCCGTCCAGCTCGTGAGGGTAGACATTGGCGTAACGCCGGGCGAGCCCCACGGTGTCCATCAGCTCGGCGGCTCGTTGAAAGGCGGCCGTCCTGCCGGAGCAGGTTTTGTGTATCAACATGTACTCCGCGACGATCTCGGCCACGGACATGCGAGGGTCGATGCTGGAATAGGGGTCTTGAAAGATGATCTGCATCTTCTTGCGCATTTCTCTCATGGCCCGACGGCTGTACGCGAGGACGTCTTGTCCGTCGAAAAGCACCTGTCCCTCGGTGGGCTCGATCAGGCGGATGATGGCGCGGCCCAGGGTGGACTTGCCGCAGCCCGACTCTCCCACCACGCCCAGGGTCTTTTTTCGAGGAATAGAGATATTGATGTCGTCTACGGCGTGGAGCCATCCCTCCCGGACTTTGAAATATTTTTTGAGCCCCCGTGTCTCCAACAGCGGCGCGTAAGAAGCTTGAGGTTCCATTTACGCTTCCTCCTTCCGCCAGTCATTTTGCCGGGCCAAGAGGTGGCAGGAGATCAGGTGCGTTCCGTTGCGGTAAACGCCGGGGGGAACTCCGTCGCAGTCGCTTATTTTCTGGAGACAACGAGGGGAAAAGCCGCATCCTTTGGGTAGATTCGTGGGGTCGGGCATCAGCCCCGGAATAGGCGTCAGGCGTTTGGCCTTGGTGCGCAGATTGGGGATGGAGCCGAACAACCCCACCGTGTAGGGATGATGGTTCGCGGAAAGGTAAATATCTTCCGCCCTCCCCATTTCGATGATTTTACCGGCGTACATCACCGCCACGTTGTCGCAAGTCTGAGCGACAATGCCCAGATCGTGGGTAATCATGATCATAGCCGTACCCAGGCGCTTCCTCAATTCCCGTATCATCTCGATGACTTGGGCCTGGATGGTGACGTCCAGGGCGGTGGTGGGCTCGTCGGCTATGAGAAGGGCCGGCTCGCAGGTCAGAGCCATGGCGATGACCACCCGCTGCTTCATCCCTCCAGAAAATTGATGAGGATAATCGTACTTGCGGGAAGCGGGAATCCCAACCATCGACAAAACTTCGTCCACACGTTTTTGTATCTGTTCTTTCGTCTTGTTGTCCTCGTTGTGAAATTTCAGGGCCTCTTCGATTTGCTCGTTGATCGACATGACGGGGTTCAGGCTGGTCATAGGATCCTGGAAAATCATGGCCGCGCGCTCTCCTCGAATTTTTTGCATGTCGGACTCCGGCAGGTCCAACAGGTTTTTGCCCTCGAACTCGATCTCGCCCTTGGTGACACGCCCGGTGTTTTCAGGAAGGAGCCTCATGCAGGTGAGGGCCGTCGTGGTCTTTCCCGCGCCGGTTTCTCCCACAAGACCGAAAGTCTCGCCTTTTTTCAGAGAAAAGGTGATGCCGTTGACGGCCTTTACCGTCTCCAAGTCGGTGCGGTACTCCACCGACAAATTATTTACCCGCAGCAGAGGGACTGTCAGTCCGTCCATATTTTCTTGATCCATATTTTCTTCATCCATGTCTCCCGCCCCTTTATGTTCGCAGACGTGGATCCAGCGCGTCGCGCAAGCCGTCGCCCAGGACGCTCATGGAAAAAGACGCGACACAGATCATGAAACCGGGAACCAGGATGAGGTGGGGTGCCGTGCGCAAAAATTCTTTCCCTTCGCTGACCAAAGCGCCCCACTCCGGCTGCGGCGGGTTGATGCCCAGCCCGAGGAAACTCAGGGTCGCCGCCGTCAGGATCATGGAGGCCACGTTGGCGGTGGTCTGGACGATGAGGGTTCCCACGGCGTTGGGAAGCACGTGGCGGATGAGAATGTGCAGGGTGGAGGCCCCGCCCGCCCGCGACGCTTCGATGTATTCCTGCTCGGCGATGTTCAGCACCGAGGATCGCACCATTCGCACAAAGCCGGGAAGGTTGGTCAAGGAAATAGCGATGCAGATGTTCAGGATTCCAGGCCCCATAGCGGCCACAACCGCCATGGCGAAGAGGGTGTCGGGAATGGAAGAAAAAATATCCAGCGCGCGCATGACGAGATCGTCCAATTTTCCCCCCACATACCCAACCAGAGCGCCGATTATGCTACCGACCAGCAACGTAGCGAAAGACGTGGCGAATCCGACGAGCAGAGACACTCTCGATCCATGAAGACAACGCGCCAAAAGATCACGCCCGTATCCGTCGCAACCAAACCAGTGTTCGGCGGAGGGCGGCGCCAGCCTGAGCTTCATGTTCATCTTGAGCGCGGTGCTGTAGGGGACGATGAGGTCCGCCGCTAGGGCGCAAAAGATCACCACGCAAATGATAAAGAAGCCCAGCATGGCCACCCGGTCTTTTTTGAGCCTGCGCCACACTTCTTTCCAACGGTTTCCTTTTTTGAATACCAAAATATCCGCCGTTGTGCCGAGCGCGTCCGAACTCAACTCAACCCCTCCTCCCCGAGTACTTGGCCCGGATCCTAGGATCCACAAAAGCGTAGGAAATATCCACCGCTAGAATGACAAATGAAAAGATGACGGCCAAAATAATAATTCCCCCTGTGACGACGGGGACGTCTTTCTGTTTGATCCCCATCACGACGAAGGTCCCCAAACCGGGAAGTCCAAACAGTGTTTCTGTGGCGATGGCGCTGCCGATGAGGATGCCGAAGCTGTTCCCCGCCACTGTGATGACTGGGAGAAGCGCGTTTTTCATGGCGTGTTTCCAGATAACCACCCTTGACGGAGCGCCTTTGGCTTTGGCGGTGCGGACGTAGTCCTGGCGAATGGTTTCCAACATGCTGGAACGCGTGAAGCGCAATTGGCGGCCGCCGTAAGGAAGCCCCAAAGCGATCATCGGCATGATATAACTTTTCCAGCTCGCCACGCCGGTAACCGGAAACCAACCCAGCCGGAGCGAAAAAATCAGCATCAACACGAGGCCAATCAAAAACGCTGGTTGTGACGCCAAAAGCAGGGCCAGTCCTGTGGGAACGCGGTCGAAGAGGGTATTCTGCTTCACCGCCGACAGTACACCCAAGGGAACTCCGAAAACGAGCGAGAACATAATCGCGTTGAATGCCACCGTCAAAGAAACGGGCAGCCGGTCGGTCACTTCGGTGAAGACCGTTTTTTTTGTAGAGTAGGATTTGCCTAAATCCAACTTGAAAATCGCGTTATACATATATATACCATAGCGCTGCAAGAGCGGGCGGTTATATCCCAGTTGCGCGTTCATCAAGTCGATGTCCTCCTGGCGGGCGCCAGGGCCCAGCAAATTAGACCCTGGGTCACCGGGAACCAAGTCGATAATGATAAAAATCAAGAGAGACACGCCGATGATAATGGGTATCATCATCAGTAGTCGTTTCAAAATGAATCGATACAAGCGTCACACCTCATCCACAATGGTTTTTGAAGCTGGAGAGGGGCAAAACCCCCCTATGTAAGAGGGTTTTGCCTATTTTATTTCTTATTGCCAGGACCATTCATAAAATTGAGGAAAGATAGAATAGTTTCTCGAAATGTTCAAATCGGTCGTCCAGACAAAAGGCGTCGGTCTATAGAAAACAGGCAGCATAGTGGCGGTGTCCATAATCATATCATTGAGTTCAGTGTAAATTTCCTTACGTTTGGTGACGTCCGCGACAGAAACACCGTCGTCCCAAAGTTGATCCATTTTCTTATAGTCGAATTTGTCACCTTCGTACTTGACGTAGTAGGCACCAATTGCCCTGGTATCACAGTACAGTCTCCAAGCATCGAAGTCGCCGACCACTTCACCACCGGTCGTCAGGAGGTTGAACTTCTGAGTACGAGCATACTCCAGATTTGTGGCGGATTCCAGGCGGTTGATGTCGCAGGTCAGGCCGATTTCGGCGAGATTCGCCTGCAAGACGACGGCCATCTTCTCGTAGTTGCCACCAGCGGAACAGTTAATCGAGCCGATGTGGGTTCCGTTTGGATAGGCGGACTTGGCCAAGTACTCCTTGGCTCTCTCAAGATCGTAGTTGTAAACGATGCCTGTGATGGGAGCGCCGGTATTTTGAGCGCCAATCAGGAAATCGGCATTGACCGCGTTTCCGTTGAAGACAGCGATATTCATGGCGTCCTTGTCGATGGCATAAGCAATTGCCTTACGCAGGTTGTCGTCATCCAGAGGTTTGTTGAAGTAGTTTACGCAGATGAAGGAAATGTGATTGGCGGGCACAAGCTCGGTTTTGTATTTCGGATTAGAGACCAGCATGTCCCAGTTGGCGATGGGAGCAATGTACCAATCCAGCTCGCCGGATTCGAAAGCGATAAGCCCCGCGGAAGCGTCAGTGATAGGAACGAAACGCAGTTTTTTGATAGGCGCCTCGCCCCGATAATAAGCGGGGAAAGCATCGCAAGTCCACTCGACGTCGTGTCTGAGGGAAGTAATGAAATAGGGACCAGTTCCGGCCAAAGTCAGTTTCGTGCCGAACTCCTCGCCCTGCTCTTCGACTTCGGCCTGATTCACGATAAAAATCATATTTTGGTTATTGAGGAACGCCGAGTTGGGCTGTTTCAGCTTGACGACCACGGTATAGTCATCGGTGGCGGTTACATCGTCAACGGTTGTCAGATAGTTTCTGACCTTGGGGTTTTCGGCGGCACGCTTGAGCGAAAATACTACGTCGCTGGCCTTGAGATCTCTACCGTTGTGGAATTTGACGTCTTTGCGGAGATTAAATGTATAGGCGAGACCATCGGAAGCGACACTATAGCTCTCCGCGACGCGGAGCTCGTACTCGCCGGTGGCTTCGTTTTGAAATACCAGGGGTTCAAAAACTTGCTTGAGGAAGATGATATCTTGGAGGTTGGTAGTATTGTGCGGGTCGATCGTGGTAAGTGGAGCCAAGGTACTCAGGTTGAGAGTGCGGACATCAGCCCCCAAAGCCGGGATCGTTCCACTGCGCACCACAAAAATCACAATTGCTCCCAACAAAAACGTCGCTCTTTTAAAAAATCTTTTCATAACTTTCCGATCCTTTCAGCGTACTAATACCTACTTATAACGAGCAGATACATTTCGCATAGTATCTCTTCGACTATAAAGCCAAAGAAAAAGCTGAATCTCGCAAAGCTCATAAAAATATTCCGAAATATTCCACAAGCGCCGTCGTTCGGATACCCGGGTCAATAGCCACTGTACGGCCTTGGTTCTAGGCTATAACGTCAGTAACTATCGGAACGCGTATAAACCACCCATCAGACTCTAGAGTCAATCGTAAATTCTGCCTTCATCGATTCACCTCCCTATTGTCGAAACGCACAACTCTGTTACCTACGTCACTTGATAATATAATTTTTACCATAACATATTATAGCGCTTTGTAATAGTTTACCAGATATGAATATTAATGTATTACAGCTTATTAAGATACTATGTATAATCTTCCTCCTTTCCATTAGTTCTACTCCATTAGTTCTACAGCGATTCTTCATCGCACGGAGGTTTAAATTTTTTGAGAGTAAAATGAATATAAAGTTGCCTACAATGAGATCTTCAGATCAGGGAAAAGCTACTTTAAGTTGTTAGTTATATCGCATTATAGCCAACTTTCAGCAATCGTCAAGCCAGTACCACCAGGTACCAGGGCAAACTGAGAGAAGCGGTTTTATTGGAGCAGGGTATGAATACATCAAGTCAAACGATTGACAAAGCAAAACCCTCCCCCTATACTCATCTACATCATGATTGATGTTGTTTTTGAAGTAATTGATGTTGTTTTTGAAGCAGGTGAATATATCATAGTTTCTATCCAGGATGTAGTTGACCAGGATGTAGTTGAAAAAGCCGACGTTTCGGCTAATACTGTATCTTACGTCATCAACCAGAAGAAGGCGGTACGTCCTGAGATGTACCAGAAAATTTTTGTGGCAATCGATGATCGGTGTTTCTCTTTAATTGATCAAATTAACTGGATTGATCAAATTAACTGGTCAAAACTAGCGGGGGCTGTGCCGACGCTATGAAATTGAATATAAAACCGTTCGGTGACAACGGCGCCTCGTTGTATACTTTCAGCAATAAAAACGGAGTGGAGCTTTCGGTTACTGAAATCGGAGCTTCAATAATCAGCATAGTTCTGCCGGACCGCGACGGAAGGATGACTGATATCTTGTTGGGTTACGATTCCAGCGAGGGTTATGAGAGAAACAGCTCTTTTTACGGCGCCACAGTGGGCCGGTGCGCAAATAGAATAGGTGGGGCCTCCTTTATTATAGACGGAGCGGTGTATTGTCTCGACAAAAACGAGGGCGACAATGTCCTGCACGGAGGAAACGATCCGTACTCGCGCAGAATGTGGGTTGCTGAAGTTTTCCCTAGCCCCTGCAGCCCCAGCCCTGGAGACGCGCAATCTGTCATATTCAGGCTGGAGAGCCTGGACGGCGATCAAGGTATGCCCGGAAACGCAAAAATATCGGTGACCTACTCCCTGAGCGAGGACAATAAAGTCGTCATCCATTATCATGCTGTGGCCGACAAGAAGACGGTGTTCAACCTTACAAATCACAGCTATTTCAATCTGGGCGGACATGATTCCGGCCCCATCGCCGAACAGTTTCTCATCCTCGCCTGCGCTCAATTCACCGCCATCGACGCCGAGTTCATCCCCACTGGTGAAATCATGCCGGTGACGGGCACGCCTTTCGACTTCACCCAAGCAAAACGAATCGGGCGCGACGCAGACTCGGAGCATGAACAAATAAGACTGGGCAATGGGTACGATCACAACTTCGTGATCGAAAACCCTTCCCTTGAGGTTCCGTTTGCCCACGCGTGGTCGGAGGCGACCCGCATAGAGATGAAGGTCTATACCGATCTGCCAGGAGTCCAGTTTTATGGCGGCAACAATATGGGAGGCGATTTTGGGGAGAAAGGCGGGGCAAAGTACCTCAAAAGAGGGGGCTTCTGTCTTGAAACGCAATACTTCCCTGACTCCCCTAACAAACCGGCTTTTCCGAGCGCCGCTTTTGACGCCGGAAAAGCCTTCGACAGCACGAGCATATACGAGTTCTTCCCAGGAAAGCGAGGCGCGTCGATTAGATAACGGTTAACACGTCCGCAAAGCCCAGCGCCATGGCGATGGGGATCGTTAAGACGATGGACAATACCACTCGCTCGAACCAAATCACAACAATGTCCCGTAATTTGATCGGAATATCCGTACCCATGAGACAGGGAATGCTCGCAGAGAAGAAAAGAATCTCGGAGATGCTTACCACCGCGATGACGAACCCCAAAAGCGGCGTCGTTTTTTTTGCGATCAGAAGGGCGGGTAGAAACATCTCCGGCAAACTCAGCGCCGCCGCCTTTCCCGCCAATGTCGCGTCGGAGACGCCAAACACCGCGAAAAAGGGATAGAACACATATCCGAACCAATCGAAAATCGGCGTATACTCGGCCAGCACAAGTCCTAACAACCCTACTGAGGTGATCGAAGGAATGACGGCGAAAGCCATGTTCAGACCTGCCTTGATGTTGGCAAGGGTCATCTTCCAGAGGGGGGCTGACTGTCCGCCAACCTGTATACCCACCTCCCACGCGCGCTTCCAGCGGTTACCCTGAATGTCTGGGTCGGGGTCCGGTCTGTTCTCGAAATAGGTATTGGGATACGAACTGAGCGGCCAAATATAGGCCGTGACCGCGGTCACGAGAAATGTTACGAGAAGGCTGACCCAAAAGTAGAGCGTCCAGTGGTCCATAAGGTTCAGAGTACGGGCCACGACCAGGAGGAATGTCGCCGAAACAGTCGAGAAACCCGTCGCGACGATGGCGGCTTCCCGCGTGGAGTATTTTCCCTGGCGGTACATGTTGTTCGTGATGATCAGCGCGATGGAGTAGCTGCCCACAAAAGAGGCCACGGCATCGATGGCGGAACGTCCCGGTGTGCGAAACAGTGGTCGCATCACTGGCGTCATGAGCACTCCCGTAAATTCCATCAGTCCGAAGTTGGCGAGAAACGCTAAGAAAACCGAACCAATGGGAATGACGAGCCCTACAGGTATGGCCAGTCTGTCGAAAAGAAACGGCCCGAAGTCGGGGCGCCAGAGCCATTGATGATCAGAGAACAGCTTGAAGTACAGAATCGTGCCGATGACCGCGCCACAGACTTTGGCCACGGAGAAAAAGAGTGTCATGGCGTTCTTGTTCCACGTTTTTTTGATGAAGGGGATGACCGCGCCGCAGTACATGACGAGCAAAATGTAGATTTTCGCGCCCTCCAGCCAATTGACGTTGATAAAGGAAATAATGTGATCTACGGGAATAGTCGAACGACCACCGAGAGTGATGGGGCAAAAAAACATGAACACTCCGAACAAGCTGTAACCCAGAAATTTGTATACCCCCGTGTTGTTTTGCGCCATGCTGTCTTCCGACATAATACATTCCTCCTTAAGCGCTTTAAGTTCTTCGAGACATTTTCAGCATTCTATCCAATCTCGACCAATTTTTCGAGATATTCCTCGTCCGCGATGAACGGAAGGGTAATGTGCCCGTCGTCTCTCTTCCGGTTAAATTCTTTGATCGTCTCGATGGCGTGTTCGTTCCGTGCCCAGGCGCGGCGTGCTACCCCGCTGATAACGTCCCAGCTCATCGAAGAACGGATGATTTCATCAACTCGCCTGCTTCCATCAAGCACAAGACCGAATCCACAATCGACCGCTTTCCCCGTACCTACGCCGCCTCCGTTGTGAAGCGCTACGAGACTCATGCCCCTTGCGCAATCCCCGGCAAAACACTGTAACGCCATTTCCGCCATAATGTTGCTGCCGTCTTTGATGTTTGCGGTCTCTCGGTAAGGAGAGTCCGTACCGGATACGTCATGATGATCCCGTCCAAGCATTATGGGGCCAATCTCCCCATTCCGCACCATCTCATTGAATTTCAAAGCGATGCGTATCCGGCCTTCCTCATCTTGATAAAGTATCCGGGCCTGCGTGCCCACAACGAGCCTGTTTTTTTCCGCGTCGCGTATCCATGCCCAGTTGTCGTGGTCTTGAAAACGCCTCTCTGGATCGATACAGTCCATCGCCGCCTTGTCCGTCTTACGGAGGTCTTCGGGGTCGCGGCTCAGGCAAACCCAGCGGAACGGTCCATAGCCGTAGTCGAAAAGCAGCGGTCCCATGATATCCTCAACATAAGAGGGGAAAATGAATCCTTCGTAGGTGTCAACCCCGTTTTTTGATATCTCCTTCACTCCCGCGTCGAACACCGCCCTCATGAACGAGTTGCCGTAGTCGAAGAAGTACGTCCCTTTGGCAACGAGAGCCGCGATCACCTCAAAGTGTTTTTTGAGGCTGATGTCCACCAGTTTACGGAATTTAACCGGGTCTTTACTCAACATTTCGGTGCGTTCCTCGAAGGTAAGCCCCTGGGGGCAGTAGCCTCCGTCGTAAACAGCGTGGCACGAGGTCTGATCAGAAAGAAGTTCTACCTTCTTGTCATGATCGAGGGCGTATTGAAGGAGATCCACGACGTTGCCGTGGTAGGCGATGGAAAGGGGTTTGCCCGCGCTCATGGCTTCCTCGGCCCACTTGAAGGCTTCCGCCAGATCGGCGGTTTTCCTGTTCACCCAACCTTGATTCATACGCGTCTCTACCCTCGACGAATCCACGTCCGCGATGATCGAGGCGGCTCCGGCAATGTCGGCGGCCTTGGGCTGCGCCCCGCTCATACCTCCAAGCCCGGAAGAAATGAAAAGGTGTCCGGCAAGACCTTTTCCTTTTGGGAGATCGAACTTCTTTCTGCCAGCGTTCAACAGCGTGTTGTAGGTTCCGTGAACGATACCCTGCGGCCCGATGTACATCCAGCCGCCAGCCGTCATCTGACCGTAGTTCGCCACTCCCAGCGCCGCGGCGCGGGCGAAACTCACCGGATTATCGAATAACCCAATCATAAGCCCATTCGTCAGAATAACGCGCGGCGTGCCGGGGTTTGAGTGGAACAAACCTAGCGGATGTCCCGACTGGAGGACCAGAGTCTGATCCCGCGTCATGATTTCCAAATATTTTTTAATAAGAAGGTACTGCATCCAGTTCTGACAAACTTGTCCCGTCTCGCCATAGGTCACGAGTTCGTAGGGGTAAAGGGCCACGTCGAAGTCCAAGTTATTGTCGATCATCACCTGAAAGGCTCTGGCTTCCAGGCATTTACCTTTATATTCGTCAATGGGCCTGCCCATGAACCGCCCTTTAGGGCGGAAACGGTAACCATAAATTCGCCCCTTTTCTCTGTACTCCGCCAGGAATTCAGGAGCCAATTCTTTATGGAATTTTTCTGGAATGTAACGTAACGCGTTTTTCAATGCGAGGACGGTTTCCTTTTTGCTCAAGACTTGTCCTCGATTTGGCGCTCTTCTGATTCCCGGCTCAAATTCCGTTTTGGGTGGTAAGCCGCCTGAAAAATCTAACCTGATCTCCATTGCCTTGCCCGTCGAATCAAACATCGCTGACAAACTGCTACTGAAAACCTACACAAATGTGTAATAGTCCAGATTTTTCCTTCTTCATCCTTCCCTCTTTCGCCAAAGCTACTCAAGTTTGTATGGAAGTCCAAAGGCTTAAATTCCCGTGTAGCCCACGGCTTTACACTACTTTATAGTGTTTACAATACTTTAGGTTCATAGCCGCGTTCAAATCGCGGTCTATTTTCAACCCGCATTCTTGGCAGATATAGACACGGTCACTGAGCTTCAAATCCTTGCTTCAAATCCTTGCTTAAAATCCTTCTTTAAACCCCACTTTATAGCCCCACAATTTGAGCACATCTTCGATGAGGGAAAAAAGATGAGGGAAAAAAGATGAAGGAAAAAAGATGAAGGAAAAAATCGGTCAGCGGCTCTAAGCTCTATGCTGTGCCTCTTACATTTCTCTGCCAGCTTGCTTTTAAAACAGTAAAAATCCTGTTCCGCTATAGCCTTTGAGAGATGCCTGTTTTTCATCATTCCAAGAATATTAAGGTCCTCGATTGTGATATAGGCTGGCTTGGTCATCACCAGTGCACAGATTATTTTGTTGATATAGTCTTTTTTTACACAATCAAGTCTGTAGTAGGCTTTCTGGACTTTAATACGCTGTTTATATAGGTTCGTAAATTTTCCAGTAGCAGCTTTCACCTTCTTTCTATAATTAATTTTTCGAGAAAATTTACGTTGTTCTCGTTTAAGCCTGCGTTTTAATTTCTTAACTCTGGGTGCTTTGTTTATATTGCTAAAAACCTGGTGGTTAGAAACCGTAGCTGTTTCTTTAATTCCTAAATCAACACCTATTCCATCAGAATCAGACTCTAGGGACATAGCCACTTTCACGCTCACGCCGCGGATACAGCGCTCAATATGGGAGATTGGGATCTTGTATATCGTCATATCGACAAAGGCGCGACGCTCTTTGAGAGTAGTCGCGGAAGTCATTGTAGTTCTATTCTTTATAGCTTGAAAGCCATATGCGACGCGAGACGCGGCAAATAAGAAGGAGTCTGATGCAAATTAATATAAATAAATTAACGAATAGATACTTATCTTTATACTCTACGACGGCCTCTTGGTGTCTGAACTCCCCAATGGCGTCATAAAAAAGATCGGTAGCCAAAAACAATGGCGGCGGCGAAGAGAAAACCAAGAAATGTGCGCAAATAAAAGACCCAAAGAGGCCCCCCTGGAAGTTCGCCTCTTTGTATTCGCACCGTCAACCTGGCCACCAGAAGCGCCATTCCAAAAGACGCCAAACCCATCAAGGCATAAACATTGCTCTCCGGCATAACAGCTTGTTCCCACCTTCTAAGAGTTCCAATACTCAACCCTGTTTCCTATGCGACTTGGTACACCGTGTATAATACCGCCATAATAGCTATATTATAGCATATATATACCTTGTTAAGTATATAATTAGAAACTAATATTTAATTATCCACTATATGTAACCCCCCAGGTTGTCCAGATAGAGGTACCGCCGTTCCAGAGGCGTCCACGAGTATAGTTTTAAGTTATTGCGGGGAAGGGGGGTTTACCGCGCCAGTAGGTTCGGATAGGGCTCCCGGAAAATTCCCCTAGAGCACGCAGTTCTTTTTGAATATGGTTTTCAAACCCATTATCCACGATTTCGGGGTCATTGACGAAAAACACAAAAGTCGGAGGCTCGACGCTCGATTGTAAACAATAATAGATTTTGAGAGCTTTTCCCCGTTTGTTCGAGGGCAATCGGTCGAAAGCCAGAACATCCCGCATCAGACGATTCAAAACGTTAGTCGGGATACGATGTCGGCGATTTTCAAAAACCTCTATCGCGGCGCCGGGGATTTTCTGGAGGCCTCTGCTGTTCAAAGCCGAGATGAACAAAAGCGGCGCCCAAGACAGAAAAGGCATTTCATCACGGATTTTGGCGGCCATCTTATCTCCCATCTTGTCTTTTTTCGCCAACAAATCCCATTTATTGATCAGCAGGAGCAATCCTCGGCCTTTTTCCACCACGTGGGCCGCGATTTTTTTATCGGAATCGGTACAGGGTTCGTCGGCCTCCATGAGAAGAAGGGCCACGTCCGACCGATCCACCGCCGTCAGAGTTCGCACGAAGGAATAGTATTCCAGGTCAGAATCCATCCGGCTCTTTTTGCGCAAGCCCGCCGTGTCGATCAACCTGAACTTGCGGCCCTCCAAAACCACCAGCGTGTCTACAGGATCTCTCGTGGTGCCTGCGATGGGGCTGACGAGAGACCGTTCTTCGCGCGCCAGTTTGTTCAAAAGGCTGGATTTACCCACATTGGGACGTCCCACGATGGAAACGCGGATCTCATTCTCCTGGTAGGGCTCCTCTGTCTCCGGCAGTTTGTCGAGAATCAGGTCCAGCAGTTCGTCCAGGTTACGCTTGTGCAAGGCGCTCACCCCGACCACGTCGTCGAAGCCCAGGGCATAAGCGTCGGCAATACGAACCTCGTGACGAGGATCGTCGATTTTATTGACGACCACAATCACCGGGCGTCCGCTACGTCGCAAAAGGAGCGCCACGTCTTCGTCCGGGGTTACGATGCCTAACGTTCCGTCCACGACCATAACGGCCAGATCGCACTCCGCCAAGGCCGCCTTCACGTGGGTCTCGATACCCGCGCTAAAAGAGGTTTCTTCCCCCTTGATGCCCCCGGTGTCCACCGCGTAAAAAGATCGCTCCCGCCATTGGACCTCACCGTAAAGGCGATCGCGGGTCACACCGGGAACATCGTCCACGATAGCCTCACGACGCCCGATCATACGATTGAAAAGGGATGACTTACCTACGTTGGGTCTTCCGACAACGGCTACAATAGGCATCGATTACTCATTGAGCATATAGGACCGTAGATCCTGGTCCCGCAATTCCGCCCCCAGCCCCACCGCCAACCGGATGCGCGCCTGCAAGGGCATCAAATCCCCCGCGCTGATCAAACCCATTTCCAGAAGGCGTTTCGCGCTGCCCTCGAAATCGAGCCCCGATATAACACGCCCCGCCATACAACGCGAGGCGAGAACGACAGGAACCTCGGCGCGCATAACCTTGCGCAGAAGAGAGACCCACGAGGGTGGGACGTCGCCTCCCCCGAAGGACGAAACCACAAGCCCATCTACCTCAGAAACACGCCCATCCAAAAGAGCATTCAGCAAAACATCGCCCCCTCCTAGGGAGGCATCGAGAATTTCCACGTTGCGGGCGGGAGGAGTGGTGATATCCATGATCTTGCCTCGGCGGAGAGTGCGGATAGGCGTTAAAACGCCCTCGGGCTCGGAGAACTTCGCGACGGGACCGCCAGGTATGGCAACGTACCCGTTGCGGTTGTCGTTGGACAGGTGTACGAGCTCCGCGGCCGGGTAAAGTTTATCCTGCAAGCAGACGAGAGCGCCCTGCCCCCAGCAGGTACGCGATTCCGCAGCGCGCACAGATTGAGAAAAAAACAACGCCGTTTCGGAACCGAGGCTATTCGCGTAGTTAATGGACGCGGTGAAAACGAGGGGCTGAGGATAGCTCCAAACCAGGTTGGAGAAATACGCCATCTCCGTCAAGGCTTGTGTTCCGCAGGTGATGACAATGCCACTAGCCCCCGCCTCCACCTGAGCCCCCGCCACTTGAATCATGTCGCTGCACATGCGTAGAGTATAATGAGAAATAGGCTGGTAGCTCCAGTCCACTATGTAGATTTTTTCCCTCATCGCCTCCGGAAAAAGCGCGACGATCTCTTCTTCCTCCAGAACTCTCGTTTCCAGTTCGATGGGGACATGTTTCTGGATAATCTGTCCACCCGCCAAAATCAACGCGATCTTATCTCTGTTTGCCACACTTCTACCGATCCTTTCAACGTACTAATACCTACTTATAACAAGTAGATACATTTCGCATAGTATTTCTTTGACTATAAAGCCAAAGAAAAAGCTAAATCTCACAAAGCTCGTAGAAAGATACCACGAGCACCGTTGTAGTTTCGATCTACAACAATACTTCCCTCTTTGATATCCCTAGTCGATATCCCTCTTTGATCAACTTAGCGCTTCCAATCTTTTTGATTACTCCATTCCACGAACAGGCTTTAGAGGTAGAAGCCTCATTGACATTTCTCATTGATATTCCTCATTGACATTGATAACTACTTTTCCATATTCCGAGATCTCCAGCCCAGGAGTTGATCGACTATACCCGGGCTTAGAACCCTAAATCCTCACCGACCATAATAACATGTGTTTTCCTGCTCACATTCGGTCTTTCCAAAATCAAAAGAGCCCGGCAGATGCGTGCTGGAGAATCGCAATCCACGCAGTAGCCCGTTTGGGTACAAGGCGTATTTCCATTTAAGCGCAAAACATTGGGCGGCGTCGCCGTCCGAGCCCTCACGACCGCCGCGTCCAAGTCCGCGACCACCTTGTTGACGCTAATAACGAAAATCAGTGTATTGCGCCCCCAGGCCATAGCGCTGACACGGTTGCCGTTGCCGTCGATATTTACAATCTTACCATCCTTGGTAATGGCGTTGGCGCTTGTCAGAAAATAGTCCGCGCAATACTCGTCCATTAAAACTTTGGAACGTTCATCAGGCGATAAAGCGGGATTCCAATGGTGGTATATTGTACACCCTCGCTCCGCCAACTTTTCCATAGCTCCGATCTCCCTAACCGTCACCGTTCCAGGAACGCCTACTGATGTTCCCCCGGGGATCAGCTTCAACACCTCTTCCAGCGCCGCCTCTTTTGAAGGAACATAGGTCGCCTCATATCCTTTTGCCTTTAGGGCTTTGACCACGGATTGCCCCAGGATTTCACGCGCTTTTGCCCGCGCGTCACCGAAAGGATCGCTCATTTTTAACGCCCCCATTTGTATAATTATCCTGCCTTCCGAGGCCCCCAAGCCCAACGCGAGGCATGGATTGTTTCCTTACTGCCGCTCCAGAGCGTGAAGATGAACGCGCTCTAAAGCCGTGCGCAACGTTTTCCTATCGATGCCCATTTTCGCCCCCGCCATAGAAAGATTCACGTAAAGACTTCGATCCACCGGGTTAAAGTAAACGGCCTCGGCGAGAAGCCTAGCCTCAGAGGGAACATTCAATATCGTCTGAAAGTCCTTCCACAGAGGCCCCACATCGCCAGCCAAAGAACCGGAGGGCAAAGGATTATTCTTATTATCACCGTTCCCCTCAAAACTCAAACAAGCCAGAAACATCTCGAACGCTTGGCTATAGTTTCCCTCCCGATAGTGATCGACTCCTTCGTTGAAGAGGCCTTCTCGTGTGACGGATTCCACGGCAGAGACGGAAAAAACTGGGGAAACCGCTGAGGCCACTTTATTGGCAACAGGTTTTGCTTGGAAACGCGTGTTTCTTCTGAAGCTGCGCGGCGACGTATTTCTCTTGGGAGGCTGGCGTCTTCTGTTTTGCACCTCCAACTCAGCCAGCTTGGTCTTGGCCTCGTCGTGGTCCGGTTGATATGTCAACGCTCTTTGCAGGGACTTAATTGCCCCGGCTCTATCGCCCAGTTCGTTGCGAGCGTCGGCGAAACCTATCCAAGCATTCACGTCGTTGCTGTAAACCGACAACGCCTCTGAGAAATACCGAGAAGCGTCTTCGTATTTTTTCAACTCCAAAGCCGCCGTGCCCTCTCTCATGGCTTGCTCGAACTTTTGCGTCACGGCTCGAACCTTTTGCTCCTCTTCCCGCGCGGCTAAGATGAGAGAAATCCGCCTGATGGCCTTCCGGGCAACGTCAGAGGAGGGGCTCAGATCAAGCATCCGGCTATAGGCCTCAGAGGCCGCCTGGAGGTCGTCCTGCTCCTCCAAGACGATGGCCAGCGCGAAATAAACGCTATAGCTGGTCGGATCGATCGCCGCAGCCTCCTTGAAGCTGGATTGGGCTTTGTCCCATGCCTTCAGACTGGAGTAAAGACGCCCGATTTCGTAAAATACCCCGGAACGAGCCGGCGCCTCGCTCTCAGAGAAGAACTTCAAGCTGGCCTGGTAGGCCGCCACCGCATCCTCCACTCGTCCGATATGTTCGGCGGCGCGAGCCGTGCCCAACAAAGGCTCGATCCTCCCAGCGTAGCGCCCCACCACCCGCTGATACATTTCAAAGGCGGCTTCGTATTGCTCCTGACCATAAAACGTCAGGGCTTCCCCCATGAGAAAATCGTAGGAGTTGCGCTTCCAATGATGGTACACCGTAAAGAGCGTCCCAATAATCAGGATCGAGAAAGCGCACAACACCAAAAAACGTCCGCGGTTCCCTCGGAAGCCGCTACGCCTATACAAAGGGGAAACGCGTCTCATCGGCTCGGTGTCCTGCATCTGTTGAGCGAGATGAAGCGCTTCTCTCTCCGCAGATCTCCACATGGCGTATTTCTCACTGTCGTTACCGTGATTTTCGTCGTGAATTTTATCATGCGTTTCATCGCGATCACCGTTTTTTTCGCTTTTTTCAGTTTCCCCGCTTTTTTCGTGGGTTTCGTGGGTTTCGTGGGATGGAAGCGTAGAATCGTCAGAGACTGGAAAAATCTTGTCGAGGGAATCGCCAAAAACACCAGAACCCACATCGGCAAGGTCGGAAATATCGGAACCATCGGAAAGAGAAATTATCTCCGGAGTGGCGAGGGGTTCAGGCTCCTCGGAAGATGTTGATGTTTGTGTTTCCATGCCTGGTTCATCATCGAATTTTCTTTGATAAGCCGCCACGGAGATGTCTTCCTCCATCGAACTTTTCTTTATCAGGCTTTCTTCAATCAGGCTTTCTTCAATCGGGCTTTCTTCAATCAGGCTTTCTTTAATTGAATTTTCTTCAATTGAATTTTCTTCAATTAAGTTTTCTTCAATTAAGTTTTCCTGTATTGAATTTTTTTTGATATCTTTTTTGATATCTTCTTCGATATTTTCTTCGATATTTTCTTTAATGTCTTCTTCAATATTTATATTTCCTTTAATATTTCCTTTATCTTCTTTGATATCTTCTTCAATCGAGTTTCCCTTAGGTGTGGTTTTTCCAAGCACAACCTCCTTCACCGGGCTTACTTTAACCTCGGCGACGGAAAAAATCTCGCTAGAAGGAGGAGGCACAACCAGAAGCGGAACAACAGGGTAGTCCTCCTCACGAGTTTTATCAAGCATGGCAGCATAATCCATCACAAATAAGGATGCTTGCCACGCTCCGCCTCTGAGCCAGTCCTCCAGATTCTTCCTCACATCCAATCACCTCAGGAAGAGTTTATCAATACGAGTGGTCAACTGCAACTTTTTTAAGGCCAAAACAAAACTTAATTATTCAAGCTCAGATACCAGGTGAGAATCGAACAAAAAGGGCCTGAACGGTTAGCGATTTTTGACCAAGGTCTGAATGAGTGTCACCGCGCCGTCAATGCCGGTGGAACTGGTGTTAATCGCGAGATCGTAAGACCGCACATTCCCCCAAACCTCGTCCGTGTAATGTTGGTAATAATTGGCGCGTCCCTTGTCCATCTTGGTCATTTTCGACTCGGCCTCCTCCCGCGGGATACCGTATTCTTCCACGATGCGCCGCAGTTTGTCTTTCACCGACCCGTAGATGAACACTTTCACGCACTTGGGGTGGTTCCGGAGGATATAGTTAGCGCACCGCCCAATGATGACGCAGCTCCCTTGGCTCGCCAATTCCTCAATAGCCTTCGACTGCGCAAAATAAACTTGATCGCTGATGGGAATGTTGACCTGGGAGAAAATTCCCGACGAGACGTAGCCCCCTATGGCTAGATAGAACAAAAATCGACTGGTGGCCTCTTCCTCCGCTTTTTCGATCGTGATGGGATCGAGCCCGCTTTTAGCCACAGCTAGGTGAATCAAAGATTTGTCGTAAAACCCAATCCCCAGTTCTTCGGCTAGTTTTTCGCCGACCTGCCTGCCGCCGCTGCCGAATTCTCTGCCGATAGTGATCACCAAGTCGTCCATGGTCGTTTCTCCGATCCTTTCAGCGTACTAATACCTACTTATAACAAGTAGATACGTTTCGCGTAGCATTTCATTAAGTCAGCGTCCCCGCCTTTGCCAGATAACACTTCCACAACAACGCGCCTAGTCCAACGCCGCCCAAGACGTTGCCCACCGTTACCGGCAGCAGATTACTCATGAAGAATTTCCCCCAAGTCAACGCCGCCACATCGACACCCGCCCCCGACACCTTCGCCGCGTAAACGGGAACGTCCATCGCAAAAAGCCCCGCGGGGATATAGTACATGTTTGCCACGCTGTGCTCGAAGCCGCAGATGACGAAAAAGACTACGGGAATATATGCTCCCAGGACGCGGCCTGCGCTGTCTCTGGCGGACAAGCTGCACAAGACACCCAGACACACCAACACATTGCACAAGACACCCAGCAGCATGGCGGGAATGAACCCCACAGCGCACTTAGCCGCCGCTACTTTGATGGTGTAGACGGACAGACCGCCGTCGGAGTAGTTCATCTGTCCAGAATAAGCGCAGCTAGCGGCCAACAAGACAGCCCCCACAAAGTTGCCCAAGTACACTATCACCCAGTTTCTCAACATCCCTTTTATGGTGCTCCTGCCTTCCAATAAGGAAATAGGAATCATACAGTTGCCCGTGAACAGCTCTGCGCCTATCAGCATCACGACGCCCAGTCCGAAGGGAAAGAGCAGACCGCTGATTACCCGGGCGACAGATACGTTCACGATGGCGTGAGCGGCCGTGTTGGTCACCGCTGCGCCCATTCCAATCAGAAAGCCCGCGAGAATACCCAACAGGAATAGTTTTCCCGTGGGACTCGCCGCTTTTTTTGCGCCGATCTCTGCGTAATCCGTGATGATTTCGACAGGCGTCAACAACTGCGGCGCGTTCACGCTCCGCGCCCTCCAATGCACTTGGCCGCCTGCGTCACATGTTCGGCCAATAGGGTGGTGGTGACGCTCCCAACACCGCCCGGAACTGGGGTGACGGCGTCAACAATTTTTTCCGCGTCGGTAAAGTTGACGTCTCCGCACAAAACGCCGTTCTCGTCCTCGTTGATCCCCACATCAATCACCATTTGCCCTGGGGAAAAGTAATCTTGATCGATCATTCTGGCCTTGCCGATAGCTACAACCAACACGTCGGCCTCCCGGCATAAGGCGGACATGTTTTTGGTTCCCGAATGGCACACTGTGACCGTGGCGTTTTTGCCCAAGAGCATCATAGCCACCGGCCTGCCCACAACCAAACTGCGCCCCACGACCACCACCCTTTTGCCCTTCAGGTCAACGCCGTAGTGATCGAGAATTTTCACGCAAGCCTGGGGAGTGCAGGGAGGAAAACCGACGTTGATGCTCCCCGTAAACACGGCAGCGATGGATGCGTCGGTGATGCCGTCCACGTCTTTAGCCGGCAGAAGCCTGTTGCGAATCACCTCGTCATCGATATGCTTTGGCAGCGGGCGGAGCAACAATACACCGTGAATAGAGGCGTCCTCGTTGAGGCTGTCCACGACGTGCAACACCTCCTCCTGCGTGACGGTCGTGGGCAGGACGAGGCTTTTCACCTCCACCCCCAAGGATGAACAGCGCTTTGTCGCCCCGCGCTGGTAAGCGATGTCGCCCTCCCGTTCACCCACACGAACGATAGCCAACCCTGGCAAGATATTTCTTGCCCTCAATAATCTCACTTCTTCCTTGATCGCCGCATTTAGCTTCGCGACCACTTCGGCACCCTTCAATAACGTCGCGATGAAAATCTCCTCCCTATATATCCGTAGATCAATTTTTCCTGTTCACGCGAAACAATTTCACGCGAAATAATTTTTGATGATGTGCACGATTCGCTGGGAGGCTTTTCCGTCACCAAAGGGCATTCCCCGGCCCATAAAAGATCGACGATAAGACTCGTCCTCCAGCAGGCACAATGCCTCTCTCTCGATCCGTTTTCGATCTGTTCCGACCAACACGCCTGTTCCTGTCTCCAGAGCCTCTGGACGCTCGGAGAGCTCTCGCAAAATTAACACCGGTTTTTCGAGGGCGGAGGCTTCTTCTTGGACGCCGCCGCTATCGCTCATAATAAAAAGGCTGCGGTTCATTGCGGCCACAAATTCAGGGTAGTCCAAAGGTTCTGTGAAGATCACTCTCGTACAGCCCTTCAGCGCCTCCTGTAGCGTGTCCCTGACCGTGGGGTTTTTATGGAGGGGAATCAGTATCTGGAGGTCGGGGTGTTTTTCCAAAATCCCCCGAACGGCGCCGCAGATCTCTAGAAGCGGTTTTCCCCAGGACTCGCGTCTGTGGGCGGTCATCAAAATCAAGGGGCTGCCGTGGGGTATATCGTTTAGAAAACTCGTTTCCATTCCCCGCTTCAAAGTCCAAAAAAGTGCGTCGATCACCGTATTCCCCGTGACGAACACCCGCGCGCTCCCCGCTCCCTCCGCCCGCAGATTTTGAGCCGACAGAGGGGTTGGGGCGAAATAAAGGGTAGAGACCTGGTCGGTGAGAACGCGGTTCGCCTCTTCTGGGAATGGACAAGCTAGGTCGTGGCTCCGTAGCCCCGCCTCCACGTGCCCCACGGGAATTTTTCTGTAGAACCCAGCCAAGGCAGCGGCGAATGTCGTGGTCGTGTCCCCGTGGACCAGCAGCAAATCATGAGGAGCCGAGTCCAAAAATGCCCCCACACCCTCTAAAACAGCGGAGGTAACGTAATCGAGGGTCTGCCGGTCTCTCATAACGGCCAGGTCCATGTCAGCCGTTATTCCGAAATGTCCCAGCGCCTGAGATAACATATCTGTGTGTTGTCCGCTGGAGAGAAGTCGTGTTTCAAAAACAGGATCTTCTTTTAAAGCCAAAATAAGAGGAGCCATTTTGATGGCTTCCGGTCGCGTTCCCACAACACAGGTAATTTTAATTTTTGCTTTCATAAGGGTTTACAACACTTTCGCGTAAGCCATCACACCTAGCAGGAGAAAACACGCATGCAACACCACCAGGCAGGTCACGGACCAGAATGGGGAGCGCGTCCACTCCATGAGGTGGTGGTGAAGGTGCCCTCTGTCCGGGTAAAAGGGAGATTTTCCCCTCAAAATCCGGCGGCTGAAAGCAATCAAGGTATCCAAAACGGGGACTCCCCCTAGCAACAGAAGCAAAAGGATGAGTTCGTGCAGTCCTATCCGGGCCAAGGCAGGAGACGCGCATATCACGAAGTGAGAGGCAAACAGGAAACCCAGAAGAGTGCTACCCCCGTCGCCCAGAAAGGTCTGGGCCATCGGAAAGTTCCAGCAAAAAATCCCCAGGGCGATGGCCGCGCCTACCACCCCAAAAAACGCGCCTCCCACGAAACAGAGTGCCGCTGCGGAGGAGATGAAAATGGAGATGCAAAGACCGTTGATGCCGTCAATGAAGTTGTACGCGCTTGTGGCCCCCGCGATCCAGATAACGCACACAAACCAGGGGATGGCTGGTAAAGGTAAGGGCAAAGTCACCAGAAAAGCCGCCAGCAGGTGGACCGCCAAGCGGATAAAGGGACTCATGGACTTCATGTCGTCCATATAGCCGCAGAAGAAAATTAAGGTGGCGGCCGTGGCACTGTAACGGATCTGGAGCATATCGGGCACGAAGTAAAGAGCCCACAGGAGATAGCCGGTCCACAGTCCCAAACCCGCGCCCCGCGGGGTGCTCTCACGGTGAATCTTCCGACCGCCGGGGAGGTCCATGATCCGGTAGTCGTGGGCGAGTCGGATGGAAAGGGGAGTGATGAACCCTCCCCAGAAAAAGCCGAAGAGCCCCATCAATACCAACCGAACGTTCATTTCGTGCCAAAAAGCCTGTCGCCGGCGTCGCCGAGTCCTGGCACGATGTAACCGTGATCGTTTAGGCGGCTGTCCAACGCCGCGATGAAGATATCTGTCTCAGGGTGGTTTTCCCGAACTTTGTTGATCCCCTCCGGAGCCGCGATCAAGCAGACCAAGGAAACCTTCCGGCCGCCTCGTTTTTTGATGAGAGAAATGGCTGCTGCGGCAGAACCTCCCGTGGCCAGCATGGGATCCACCACGAAAATGTCTCTTTCTTCTATGTCCGAGGGCAGTTTGCAATAGTACTCCACGGGTTCGAGGGTATCGGGATTTCTGTAGAGACCGATGTGTCCCACCTTGGCGTTAGGGATGAGCTGCAATAGACCATCCACCATGCCAAGCCCCGCGCGCAGAATGGGCACGACAGCCGGTGTTTTTCCTGCAAGAGTACGGGCCGTCGTTGGCGCCACAGGTGTTTCCACCTCCACATCGACCAGAGGAAGGTTTCTCGTGATCTCGTACACCATAAGACCGGTGATCTCCTGGGCCATTTCGCGAAATTCTTTGACGTTGGTGTTTTTGTCGCGGATGATGCCGATTTTGTGTTGCACCAGGGGATGATTGAAAATCACCACCCGGCCTTCCTCTCGACCTTCTTCTTTTGCCGAAACGACGGAAAGCGTCGAGGATTCAGCCGCGGCGATCTTGTTGATCCTAACCAGGTGACGCCCTCCCTCGAACGGGGTATCGAACCAGGCGCTCAAAATTGCGCGGGCGTTTTCGGGTGGCAGGACACGCCCTCCCATACAGAGGATATTCAAGTTGTTGTGAGCCTTGCCCAATCGCGCGCTTTCGACATCGTTACACGCGGCGGCGCGTATTCCGCCAATTTTGTTGGCGGCTATAGCCATGCCTATCCCCCTTCCGCACAAGAGCACTCCCCTGTCCGCTTCTCCCTTGGAGATGGCCCTCGCCACTTTCAATGCGATATCCGGGTAATCGCTTTGCTCTCCCCTAAAGACACCGCAATCTAACACCTCGGCTTTGCCCTCGAAAAAACTCGTTACAGCGGATTTCAAAGGAAAGCCTCCATGGTCGCATCCAATCGCCACAATCATTTTCTTTCACGCACCTTCCGCGATGTTGTCAAAATCATATCACAGTCCTACGCGAATGATCCAAGAGCGAAGGCATGCGGCCGCAGCGATCTTCTGAATCTTCTTCTGATAAATTTTCTTGTTTATATTGCCAAAAACCTATATGGTTAGAAACGGTATATGGTTAGAAACGGTAGCTGTTTCTTTAATACCTCAATCAACACCTATTCCATCAAAATCAGGCTCTGTTGAAGTTAAGGTGAACTCTTCCATACAGCAAGACACAAAGTATCTTCTTGCCTTGAACTATATATCTTATCCATAACACCATATTATACTCTATATCCTAATTAGTAAAGCTAGAAGCAATCTCCCTTATCATCCACGGCAGCGATCTCCCCTAAGCTCTGTTTTAGCTGAAGAGTTTAACATAAAAAAAGAGCACGTAAAACGCTTGTTTTTGGAGTAGAATTATCACAAAATACAAAAGGGAGGGAACGGCATAAAACTGAAAAAACGATTCCTGTCCCAGGGATCTGGACACTTCCTTTTAATGAGGTTTTCAGCGATGATGTTTTCAGTGATGCGGTTTTCAGTGAGGTTTTCGATAGTGTTCGCGATGGCGGGGATTTTTTCGCTCATCGCTGTAACGCCGGGTAAGGCCTGTGGAGAAGGGACCGTCATAGAAGACTTATCAGTTCTCGCCACGGTGACGAAGGGCAGTATTCTTTCTGTGGAAGAGACTTTGATTGTGTTTTTCGACGGACTGCCTCTCTCCGAGGACCTGACGCGAGGGATCTCCAGGCGCTACGTCCGAGACGGCTACGAAAAAAACAAGACGGGTTTCGTGTTGCTGGATGCCACCCTGGACGGGCAGCCCGCGAAAACGGACATACAACGCAGAACCGACAGCCTGAGATTGACTCTGGCTCGCAGAGGCGGAGGCTTTATGTCGGCGCCGATGTGGGGAAGGCATGTCTTCAAACTGAAGTACGAGCTGATCAACATGATCTCTTTTTTCGACCCCGAAAACGCCCAAGAATACTCCCTTGAAGGAATGCCCGCCGACCAGGACTTACTGATTTGGAACCTGGTGCAGGGAAGTTCCTGCCCGATTCTACGGATCTCGGTGGAGGTGAAGTTGCCCGATCCAGAGTCGACAGAAAAAGAAGGCCCCGCGTTTGGGCTTTTTACTGGACATATGAGCACTCTTGATCGAGGAGAGAGCATCCACACCGAAAGGCCAGGCGCCCTTTCGACCACGGCGGAGCTGCCGGAGGGAAGTGACTTTACACTCTACATGTCTTGGGACAAGGGATTTGTGATGGGGACGCACCAGAATGTTTCCCCCTGGCGTTACTTGGATTTGGGTGCTATGATCCTTTTAACGATTTACTATGCCTATACTTGGTGGGCCTACGGTCGTCTGTTCAAGCGCCAGACCGCGCCTTTGAGCGTAATCCCTCCGGCGAACCTTTCTCCTGGGCTTCTGCGTTACCTTCGCGACATGCGTCCGAGCGCGCGGATCCTGACTGCGGAAATCCTTAACCTGGCCGTCAAGGGCTACATTCGCCTAGACAACGCCGAAGACGCCGCCGACGGAAAGAAGGATGAAAGGAAGGATGAAAGGAAAACTCCGGTCAGACAAAGCTACTACTCGACGTTGGAGCGTATGATGAGCCGTAAATATCGGCTGAGACCGAACGACTCTTCTTTGAACTCTCCGGCTTTGACCGCTACAGAAAAAATTTTGTTACACAACTTGTTCGCCCAAGGAGGAGAGCCGGTCGTTCTGGACGAAAGCTGTGCCGCCCGTTTGAAAACCGCGTTTCGCGCGTTGATTCGAAGTTTTTCGGATGTAGGAAAACGTTTCTTTTTTCAGCACATGGGACGATGGGTATTGGGGCTCGTTTGTTTTGAAGCCTACACGGGGTTTATTATGTTCCAGAACCTCTCCCAGGGCGTGGGCGGTATAGAGCCCAGCAGTGAACACGCCTTGGCTTTCATGGCCCCTCTTTTTTTCCTGACTCCCCTTCTCGGTGGGGAGACGCTGTGGAGGCAAAGCACCCCCATGTTCATTCTGCGCACGGGGATTCCTCTTTTCTTCTGCGCCTGCTCTCTGACTCTCCTCCATCAGCAAGGGATGGACTCCTTGAGTATCGCCACCTTGGCCGGCAGCATCGCCGTTATCGGCTTCTTTTGGGAAATAGCTCCTAGCCGCTCCGAGGAAGGACAAAAACTTCTGGGAGAAATAGAAGGGTTTCAACTGGGACTGGGGAGCCGGGCGGAGCTCAGGGAGCAGGACAATATCGAAAAATTCGAGAGTCTTCTCCCTTACGCCTACGCGCTTGGCCTAGAGCAGCCGTTGATCGCTCGATACGACCCTTTGATCTCCCCGCTGAGGCATCGGGCGAAATGGCACACCAATGCATCCCATAGCCTCAGTAGCGGCGCGGAGCACTACACGTTGACCTACGAACTGGGGGAGGCAATAAAAACGTTTTTGTCCGATTTGTCCGATTTGTCCGATTGACATACTCCCACGACTAAAGTCAGTCGTGTTCCGCGAATATGAAATATGAATAGATATTTATCTCTAGACTATATGAGACTATATGAGACTATATGACGGACTCGAAGGTTCCGCGGACGGTAGCCTTGCCGGACTCCACCATTACCCGTCCCCGGGCGATGACTAAGTTGATGTTCATGTCTCCATCCAGGACCGCGAAGTCCGCGTCGCAACCTACCTCGATACGCCCTTTGGTGGGCAACATCAAGACTCTGGCCACGTTGGAAGTAAGGGGTTTCAGGGCCATAGACAGATCCAAGCCACTGGCGACCATGGACTTCAACTCTTTTTGCAGGCCGGAGAGCTTCGTGACAATCAAACGTTCCACTTTACCGGTCTTGTCAAACACGGCCATGCTGCCATTGCCGTCGGAGCTGATGGTGATGTTGTCGATGGGGATTCTCTTCTCCAGGCAAAGATTGATGGCCTCCGCGATGGGCACAGCCCCGGCAAAGCCGTTCGATTCGCTCATGCCGGCTGTTATGTCGATGATACCGCCCAAAGCCGCGAAAATCATCGACTGCTCGAAAAGATCTCGGCTACGCGTTACGTGAGTGGGCAGAAAGTGCCTTATAGGAATTTCCGTGTCTTTCAAAATTTTGAAAATGCCGCTAAATCCCTCTTTGCCACTACCCATGTGAAGATTCACCACTCCGGCTTTGCCACTGAGCATCCCTCCGAGGCGGGTATCCACGGCGATGCGGATCAGCTCCTCCATTGTGGGTATCGACGAACGATGATCGGATATAGCGATCTCTCCCGTACCGATGACCTCGTCCACGATAACGATATCCCGCCGCGTCGAACCCGTTAGCGAGATCAGCGGCAACTCGTAGGAGCCCGTGTAAATATAGGCCGTTATTCCCTCTCGCATCAATCCTTTGGCCTTGGCCAACAGCGTTTCCATGTGGCGGGTAGTGCCATCCGTGCCGATGACGCCCACCAGTGTCGTGATTCCGCTTTCCGTGACGGCAGAGAGGGTCACTTCAGGCGTTCGGCTATGAAAGCCAGCCTCGCCGCCGCCTCCGATGATGTGGACATGATTGTCGATAAAACCGGGAATCAACCTCATGCCGCGCAGGTTCCGCACCTCCACGTCTATTCCCGCGCAGGTGAAGTCGATGCCTCTATCAATTGCCGCGATTTGTCCGTTCAAAACGAGAACATCCGCAATTCCTAAGTAATCAGGCGAGTAAACCTCTCCGTTTTTAAGTAACAGAACCATCCACGATCCCCCGTCCTCTGTCGCGGCCTATCGTCGATTCAACGCTTCACTTGGAGTCGGTTACTCGGTTACGTTGAAAATCTGACGCCCTTCGTCAATTTCGTCCAGTTTGCGCTCGAAACCATAGATCGTCGGGTCAATTTCGTCCACCGTATTGTTCAACTCGTCCAATCCGCGGAAACGGTAGCCTTTGGGCAGACGGTTGGCAAATCGCTTGATCTTTAAAAGAGCCTGAAGGTAGTTGCGTTCGTAAGGTAAAACCATCTGAGCGGCCAATAACGCGTTGGGCGTTGGTTCCTCGAAAAACAACATCGCCATTTCCAAGTTTTCATCAATCTCCATTTCATCGTACCATATCGAGGCTAAAATGGAGCGGTAGCGATTGCGATCATGACCGTGTACCAGTTTGCGGACCACACGGTCGATTTTGCGTAGCCCCGCGTGAAGAAAACCCGTCACGATGGACGCGTCGCCCGGAGGCATAGAGTACTGGGCAATGTACTCGGCCTCGACTTCGAGGATCGCCTGTTTGCGTAAAAGCCTCCCGTAAGAAGGCCGCAGAGTCACCACGGCCTGTTCGGGAGGACTGTTCATCAGCGTCCGAAAGACCTCGTCTGTTTGAAACCCGTGACGCTCGAAGGGAGAATTTTCGAGCCAGGTGACAAAACCCGGATCGAATAGCCCCTTCCGCCCGGCCCGACCCGCCATCTGCAAAAACTCGTTTTTGGTGATGGGCTCGTCGTGATGGTACTGAACCAGTTGGGCGAACACGGCGTACTGAGCGGGAAGGTTTACCCCCAAGGCCAAGGCGTTGGTTCCACAGACCACATCCAGCAAACGCTCCCTGAAGGCGGACTCCACAAGAAGTTTTTCTTTGGGGAACATGCCACCGTGGTACACTCCCACTCCATGAAGAAGGGGCATTTGGATCTTTTGCACCTCCAGGATTTCCGCCAATTCCTCAAGGCGCGTCAAGTGCTCGCGGGTTAGGCGTTTACGGGCTTTAGCGATCTGAAAAGCCAAGTCGTAGGCTCCTTTTTGGGAGAACAAAAAAATCAACGCGTCATGAACAGTATGGAGCGTCATGGGCTTGTCTGGAGCGAAAATAAGGCGCGTCATACGCTCGCGGCTTTCATGAACGACAAAAGAACGGGACGAAATCTCCGACAGGTAGCGGCCCACTTTTTTGGCGCCTCCCAGAGTGGCGGACATCACCAAAACGGCTGTGTCAGGGTGGGTATTTTTTATTCCGTCGATGTAAGTCCGCGCCCGGTCGGAGTCGTTAAAGATGTAATGGAACTCGTCCACGATCAACATCTGTCCGGCTCGGTCCGTATATTTCATGGTGTAGATTTCCTGTGTACAGCAAATGATCTGGGCTTCTTCGTTGCGTTTGAAATCGCCAGTCTCGATACCCACATCGAACCCCATCCGTCTGAGGTCCATGTAGCGTTCATTACTCAACGCCTTGATGGGCGCGGTAAAAATGACGCGGCTCGCGGATGGAAGCCGCGTTTTACCGTCAACGTTCAACAGGTTTGCCCAAAGGTAAGCCACCAACGTTTTCCCTGCACCAGTAGGCGCGGATAACACCGCGCTTTGGTCTCGTATCCGAGAGTAGGCATCCAGTTGCCATTTGTAAAGTTCTATGTTCGAATCGCTCTCTTCTGAATTAGATAAAAGGCCTAAAGAAAAGACCTAAAAACTAAAGCAAAGATACAAAGCAAAGGCCTAAAGAAAAGACCTAAAAACTAAAGCAAAGACACAAAGCAAAGGCCTAAAGAAAAGACCTAAAAACTAAAGCAAAGACACAAAGCAAAGGCCTAAAGAAAAAACCTAACGACTAAAGAAAAGATCTAAAGCAAAAACCTAAAGCAAAAACCTAAAAAAAGGCCTATTGAGATTATACAGCTATTCTTTTAGCATCGCCAACCGCCAAACGTCACCTCGCACTTCTCGCGCCGTGGAAGACCAAGGTTAGCTAGGCACTGGCGCAGATCCTGAGGCAGAAGTGAAGTAAAGCTCAAAGGTCGGCTCGTCACAGGGTGATTGAAGGCCAGTCGCCAAGAGTGCAAAAAAACCCGATTGAGCCCCTCGATCCGTTGCGCGCCATAAAGGGTATCCCCTACAAGGGGGTGTCCCTCCGCCGCCAAGTGGACGCGTATCTGATGGGTGCGTCCCGTGAGGAGCTTGCAGATCAGCAAAGCATAGTTCGCGCTATTCCAAAGCACGCGATACTCTGTAGCCGAGTCCCGTCCACCTTCGATGACAGCCATCTTCAGGCGATTTTGTGGGTTACGGCCGATGGGACCCTCGATAATCCCCGTCTGTCGCTTGAAACGTCCCTGAACCAGAGCAAGATAATATTTCTCGATAGCTCGTTCTTTGAAGTCTTTCTGGAGGGCTTCCATCGTCCTCTGTTCCCGGGCTACCAGCATCAGCCCGGAGGTGGTGGCGTCCAGTCGGTGGACGATGCCCGGCCGCGCCACGTTGTTGAACGGTCCGAGATCGGGATATCGAAAGAGAAGCCCGTGCACCAGAGTTCCCGTCCAGTGCCCCGACGCGGGATGCACCACAAGACCGGCTGGTTTGTCGATGACCAAAAGGTACGGGTCCTCATGAGCGACCTCAAAGAAAACGTCCTCGGGCTCAATTCCCAGGATTTGAGTTGGTGGAATGGACACAGAAAAAGATTGACCCTCCGATATCTTGTAGGAGGGTTTGATCTTGAAAGAAGGATCATTCAGCGACTCTAACGACACGTGGCCCTCGCGGATCAGCTTTTGAGCGAAAGCGCGGGTAATCCCCAGCTGCCGGGCAAGGGAAATATCCAACCGTTCCGATATTTGGGCGATGTAGCGCTCGACTGTCATGGCGGGAAGCAAAAGAGGCAGGGGAAGCCTAAAGGGGGCTCTCTCCCACTCCTCTTTTAGTCTCTAACTCTTTTCTAAGCCTTCAACACGCCTACGCACCGAGGGCATAGTCCATTCTCACCGGGAGTTTCGGAGTACTTCCAGCACCGTGGACACTTGACGCCGGACGTGAAGGCCACGGCCATGACGTAACCTGTTTCCTCGTCCGTGATCACTTTAGCCAGAGGCAGAGAAAAATCCTCTACCCACTCGAACTTGGACACGATCGCGATGTCGGCCATTTCTTGCAACGTAAAAGCCGAGACGACATCTGCCAGGTCCTCTGTCTTTTTGACCTGCACGTGAGCTTCTAGCGAGGTTCCAATGGTCTTCGCGGCCCGCAGTTCTTCCAGAGCGCGAGATACGGCTCCTCGTAAGAGCAAGACCTTGCTCCACAGAGCGTCGCTCCATAAAGCGTCCAAGGGCTCGTCTATGGCGCTGGGGTCGGGCTTGGGGAAATCGGACAAGAAGACGCTCTCAGGCAGAGTGGAGTCGATGGCGCGCATCTCCTGCCAGATCTCCTCCGCGGTGAAGCTGAGGATCGTCGCAAGCATACGGGCGACGGCGGAGAGCACCTCCCACATGGCGGTTTGCGCGCTCCGGCGGAGAAGGGAATCGGCGGACTCCACGTAAAGGCGGTCCTTATTCACGTCCAGGTAGAAAGAACTCAGCTCCGTGACGCAGAAGGAGTGGATCGCGTAGGTGGGCAGGTGGTACTCGTAGTTCTCGAAGCCCTCCCCAGCCCGCTCGACGACTCGGTTTAGTCGGCCGAGAATCCATCGGTCCATAGGTTGCATCTTGTCCCTGGGTACAACATGGCGCTTAGGGTCGAAGTCGTGCAGGTTCCCCAGTAGGAAGCGGGCGGTGTTGCGGATGCGTCGGTAGGTCTCCGACAAAGACTTCATAATGGTCTTCGAGATGCGCACATCGTTGCGGTAGTCGGTAGACGCTACCCACAGGCGCAGGATGTCCGCCCCGTACTCGTCCACCACCTCTTGAGGGAAGACGCTGTTCCCCAGGGACTTCGACATCTTGCGTCCTTCGCCGTCTAAAATGAATCCGTGAGTTAGAACCTGTTTGTAGGGTGCTCTGCCCTTCACCGCCACGGCGGTCATGAGGGAGGACTGGAACCAACCGCGGTGTTGGTCGCTGCCTTCTAAGTAGAGTTCCGTAGGCCATTCGTGCCCTTCCCTCGTGTTCAGCACGGCGAAATGGGAGACGCCGGAGTCGAACCAGACATCGATGATATCGTTGGTTTTCGACAAGTTCTGGGATCCGCAAGCATCGCAGACGGCCAAGTCGCCGAAGAGTTTCTGGGGCGTCTTTTCCTTGTCCCACCAGATGGAACAGCCGTTAGGCGCGTCTTTAACCTTTTCCGCGAAGCGACGTACCCGTTGAGAGGTCAAGGAGTATGCGCCGCAGTCCTCACACTTCAGGGCCGGAATGGGAACACCCCAGATCCTCTGACGGCTGATGCACCAGTCGGAGCGGTCCCTCACCATATTGTAAATACGGTCGCGCCCCCAATCGGGTATCCAGCGGACTTCCTTCTCGATGACCTCTAAGGCTCTATTCCGGAACTTGGGCACGGAGATGAACCACTGTTCTGTGGCGCGGAAAATGACGGGTTTTTTGCAGCGCCAGCAGTGAGGGTAGCTGTGCATGATCGTGCTATTGCCCAAGAGGCGTCCCCGTTCTGCGATGAGTTCCAGTGCCTTTTTTCCGCCCGAATCAATGTCCATGCCGCCAAAGAGGGAGGTATTTTTGAGATAATGTCCCGTCTCGTCCACGGGATTGTAGATGTCGATACCATACTTGACGCCGCTCTCAAAGTCCTCCGTGCCGTGACCGGGCGCCGTGTGGACGCAGCCCGTGCCCGAGTCTAACAAGATGTAATCGGCCAAAATCAGGGGAACTTTCCTCTCGTCATAAAAAGGATGGATGGAAATCAAGCCTTCCAGCTCGGAACCTTTGACTTTGAGGATGGACTCGCCAAAGGTCAATCCCGTCTCCTTGGCCACGGAGTTTTTCAGGTCCGCCGCGATCAGGTAAACCTTGGAGTTGCTCTGGTTCCCCGTTTCGTCCGCCTCGTAAAAGCCATATTCGTACTGAGGATGTAGGGCCACGGCCATACTGGCGGCCAAGGTCCAGGGGGTCGTCGTCCAGATGAGGACGGAAACATCTTTACCCGCCAGTTGGGGGTATCTTTCGCTCACGCCCGGCATGGGGTAGGCGATGGTGACGGAGGGCGAGGATTCATCCCAGTATTCAATTTCGCTTGTGGCTAGGGCCGTTTGGCAGTCGATGCACCAGTAGACTGGCTTGAGTCCGCGGTACACTAAGTCTTTGTCGATCATCTCGGCGAAGGCGTTCAATTCCACGGCTTCGTAAGCCGGTTCGAGAGTGATGTAGGGGGCGTCCCATTCGCCGAACACTCCCAGACGCTTGAACTCGTCGGTTTGAACGTCGATGAATCGATAGGCGAACTCCGTGCACTTTTTGCGAAGCAAGACGGGGTCGGCCGCCTCTTTGGACATTTTTTCATCCTTCAGGACCCGAAGCTCGATAGGGAGGCCGTGGGTGTCGTAGCCGGGGATAAAGGGGGCGTAGTAGCCACACATCAATTTATACTTAGGAATAAAGTCCTTGAGAATTTTGTTGAAAGCGGTTCCGATGTGAATATTGGCATTGGCGTAAGGAGGTCCGTCGTGAAGAATGAACTTCTCCGCGCCCTCGCGCCGCTTCAAAGCTTTGTGATACGTGTCGTTATCCTGCCAGAACTTTAAAAAATCGGGCTCCCGGCTTGCCAAGTTGGCCCTCATGGGAAAGCTCGTGACAGGAAGGTTCAGCGTATCTTTATAATCCTTTACTTCTTTACACATCCAAACCGCCCCCTCGATAAAAACATATCACCATTCAACGCGCTCTTCAATCAGCGCGCGGGTGATATATAATACTATCATAAAGCGGGAGCGTGGATCAAACGTAAGAGAGTTGGGCAAGCGTGGCGGCAGTAAAATATGGACAAGGAGTTGTGACGATGACGACAACAACTTTATGAGACCAACCCGCGAACTCCTTGACAAAAATGGGGTTCTGATTTATAAACACATATATTGAGCGCAGTAAAGCTCAAGGCGTTTTAACGGCTGAAAACGACTGAAGGAGAGATGGAGATATGAGGTATGAGTTAGCAATTTATTACAAGTCATTTTATTATTATACTATCTTCTCCTTTATTAGCATGGGTCCTGATTCGCGGAGGATTTGTGCTTGTCGTGGTCCGGCCTGATAGAGAAGGATAGAGAAGATACGACATAGCGCGATTCAGTATGTGAAACCGGGGTCCGGAAGAGGGCCCCGGTTATTTTTTTGTTTCTTGTTTTATAGAATGGAGAGAATGAAATGAGCTACAGGATAGGCATTATTGGACTAGGGTTGATGGGCGCGTCCCTCGCCGGAGCGCTGCACGGTTTCAAAAACGCTCGAATTGCGGGCGCGGATGTTTCAGAAGGCGTTTGCGTCAAGGCAAAACAGGCCGGTTTTGTGGATGAAGCCTATGTAGACGCGGGAGACGCCATACACGGCGCAGACCTAATCATCTTTTGCGTATACGCGCGTCATATTCCGCGGTTGATATCAGAGAACGCGTTGTGTTTCAAAACCGGCTCGGTGGTATCCGACATCTGCGGGGTGAAAAGTGAATTGTACGCCAAACTGCGAGGCTTGCTGCCAGAGCACGTGGACTACGTCGGAATCCACCCCATGACTGGCAAGGAGCGAGACGGCATAGACAACGCGGACCCCGCGATTTACAAAAACTCCGGCATGATCATCTGCCCGCTTCCCAGCAGTAAGCCCGAGGATATCGCTTTAATGAAAGATATAGCGGAGTACATCGGGGTGACAAGGTTGGCAACCTCTCCTCCAGGCGAACATGACAGCGTGATCGCCTATACCAGTGATTTGATGCACATTGCCGCGGCAGGGCTCTGCGTGGAGTTTCACGCGGGTATGACGTCGGCTTTCGCGGCCGGGGCGTTTCGTGACTGTACACGCATCGCCAACATAAACCCGGAGGCGTGGACGGAGCTGCTGATGGACAATAGGTCGCACACACTTGCCCGGCTCAACGAATACATCGGTAGCTTACAGACTATCCGCAGGTCTCTCGCTGACGGCGACAAAACCCTGCTGTACTCGCTACTCGACAAGGCTGGCAGGAATAAGAGGAAAATGCTGGCGAGGTAATGCAAACCATTGAAGGGTCCATTGAAGGATTGAAGGAGCGTAAGATTCAGCCCTCAACTTTAAAACGCAGCTCTGTAGCGGTCAAAATTTCTACCGGCACAAACCCGGCTTCAGGAACCGCGATCATAAAGTCGGTCACGTTAAGCGACATTTCCCCGACCGCTGCGACCGGTGCGATTATGGGCGTCGTCGGGGCTATGATCGACGTCCTCGCGGGCGATTATATGACGATAGAGCGGACTATCGTTAGCGTATTGGAAAATTAAATTGGAAAATTAAATTGGAGAATTAAGACGCTAAAAAACGGAACAGCAGCAAGGCCGTATCAGACGATCCAGGCAGCGCTGAATGCTATTCCCAGGTATTTCGTGGATGTAGTGGTAAAAATTAAACCTGGGACTTACGATGAAGTGCTAAAACTAACTGACAAAATATATACAGGGAAGAGTCTAAGCATCACGTCTTTTTCCGGCGAAAAAGATAGCGTCATTTCTCGTACATCAACAGCTTTAGCAACAATGTTGTCTTTGTCCAACATAATGAGCAATCTGAGTGTCAGTAATATAACAATGGTCGTGTTAAATCCACAGTTGCCGCTGTCCGTCCGTGGATGGACGTGTCCGAGATGTGGGGCGGGGCGGAACACGACCGGGATATCAATCGGGATATCAAGGCGGCTGTAAATATTCTCAGAGTGGGGGCATTCGCTCTTAAAGGAGAAGATGTATCTTAAAGGAGAAGACGTAAGACCGGTTTCAGTCGGCTGTCTTTGTCGATCTTACAATCCCATCTTACAATCCCATGACTTTAGTCGTGGGAGTATGTCAAAGTCCCGCATGAGCGGTGTTCATAGCCAATAAAAGAGCTAATAGAAAGAGCCGCCGGAAGAAACCTTTATCCGTTCCTTCCGGCTTTTTTGATAGTTTTACAGACTATCCCCCAAGTCTTTTCGGAACTTTCGCGCCAGTTTTTCTGGCCAATCGCTCAAGGCATCCAGTTTACCGCTGAAGAACCGGAGTACTTTCGGTTCGGATACCCATTTTAGTCCGCCCACCAGTTCCCTGTTCTCGAAAAGCCAGTGTATACGATCCACAGCGTACTTCACCTGCGATAGAGTGAATACTCGGCGAGGCAGGGCTAACCTCAAGAGTTCCATGTCGCATAGATGCTCGGAGCCATCGGAGTTCCGTTCCTCTGACAAAGTGCCACGCTCCATTCCCCGGATGCCCCCGGCAATGAACACCGCCGCCGCCAAGGAGCCCGCAGGATATTCTTCTTTGGGCAAATGAGGAAGAAACTCACCAGCGTTTAAGTGACATCCCAGACCACCGGGAGGTGTGACAACAGGGACTTTCTGACGCATGAGTTCGGTGGCCATGAAGGCAATGAACTCCGGACCGTGACGTATCATATCGAAATCCATAGTTTCCTCCAGGCCAACTGCCATCGCCTCGATCTCGCGCACCGACATGCCGCCGTAGGTGAGAAAACCCTCGTACAAGGGAATAAAAGTCCGCATGGTCTCGTGCAAACTCGCGTCGTTGGTCAGTATCAAACCACCTCGGGCGCAGCCCAGCTTTCGCGCGGAGAAGTAAATGATGTCGACCGCGTCCGCGATGGTTTTCGTTATCTCACGTATGCTCTTGTCTTTTTGCGCGGCCTCCCTGGTTTTGATGAAGTAAAGGTTGTCGGCCAGCAGCGAGGCGTCCAGGACCAACGCCACCTTGCGCGCACGGGTAACGGCGCTGACCTCTTGCAGGTTGGCTAAGGACCAAGGTTGTCCGCCGATCAGGTTCGTTCCGGCCTCCACTCTAACGAAAGGCACGTTACCAGCGTGGGTTTCGAGGGCTTTTTCCAACGCCGCCACATCCATATTGCCCTTAAAGGGGTCGTCGCTGGAGAGTTTCATTGCCGCCGGTGTGAACAGTTCTAGCACCGAACCTCCTTTTAAGCCGATATGAGCTTTCGCGGTGGTAAAGTGATAGTTCATAGGGATGATATTACCCTCTTTGACGAAAGCACAGGCGAGAATATTTTCCGCGGCTCTGCCCTGGTGAGTCGGCAGGATAAACTCCTTGCCGAAAATGTTTTGGGCCGTCTCGCAGAGGCGCTCGAAGCTCATAGACCCCGCGTAACTGTCGTCAGCGATCATCATAGAGGCCAGTTGCCTGTCGCTCATGGCGTTGACTCCACTGTCTGTCAACATGTCGAGGAAAACTGAGCAATTTTTCAACAAAAACGTGTTGAAACCAGCCTGGCGTATCGCCGAAACCCGCTCCTCCACAGGGGTCAAATTCAGCTTTTGGACGATGCGCACTTTGTGCATTTCCAGGGGAAAATCCTTACTACCGAAAAACTTAATCATACCGTTCATAATACCGTTCACTTCTAGCACCCTCTCGAATTTGAAAGATACAAAAACAGAGGGCCCTTCTCCCATATTTCGGTGAAGGACCCTCTTGAGAACTCGTGTCATTTTTGTTTTTGAAACACAAAAAATTACAAGCCGGGCACCCTCAGAGGTCCAGACTCATAATAATACACGTACACGAAAACAATAGAAATAACGGAAATAACACTTGACATCTATATTATCCCCTATCTTTTACGTAAAGACTTAGGTAGGATAGCATCCGACCCACGAGTTGTCAAGGATTCTCTAAAGAACCTGAATCTGTGAACCGCAAATTTCCAGGCTCCAAAACCTCCTAAAATAAAGACGAAAGCCCCTATGCCCGTGTCACAACCGCCGCCGCCGCCGCCGCTTCCGGTCGGAGGTTGATTTGCTGGACGCGCGGGGGGGTTATTGTCTGGATCTGGAATGAACTCCCGCACGGTGATACTCATGCTCTTGAAGATGTCGGTGCCTCCCGACGCGCTGGCTGTAATGACCGTTGTACCCAAAGTATGCGCGGTCACCAGACCCATGGAGTCGACAGTGGCCACGTCGGCACTGCTGCTGCTCCATGTGACATCAATATCTGTTGCCTCTTCCGGTTCCAGGATGGCGTAGAGCTGGACCGTGTTAGCTAACGTTAGGGCGGGAGACGTAGGGAGCACCACGATGCTGCTGACGGGAACGGACGCGGGGAGGTCTGCGTCAAGGGCGGTTTTGACGTCCAAAAGCCCGTATTTTGAAAGCGTTTTATCGACGACGTTCTGGGGGGGGATCTCGCGGCCGAGCTGCTTTCCCGGGGATGTGGGATTGATGTTCCTGTTAGCGGCGGCGTTCAACAAAAGTTTCAATTGGTGCGCCCCCAGCTCTGGACGGAACGATGCGATCAACGCTACAGCGCCAGCCACATGAGGCGTCGCCATGGATGTTCCGCTTGATGATTTGTAAAGTCCTGGTTTGTCCGTGGCCAAAGGCGAGTAAGTGCTCCAAATATTCACTCCCGGCGCGGCCAGATGCACCGACTTACTGCTCCAGTTCGCGAAATCTCCTGCGTTGTCGTTCACGTCGATCGCCCCTACCACCAACATGTTATTCAGGCCCGTGTAGGAGCTGGGGTAGCAGTAGTCACCTTGAGCTATTTCCAGACTCGAAAAACTATAGGGCGCCGGCGCGCCCACCTCGTGGCCCTCGTTGCCGGACGCCACTACAATGACGGTTCGGTCCGTCTGATCCAACAGTTTGTAGGCTCGCCACATTGCTGAGTTTCGGATGGCATCCGGCGTGGGGCTCATCCATCCTCCCAGAGAAAAATTAAAAGCGACGACACGTAAGTCGGGCTTCTCCTTCAAGAGCTTGAGGAGATAATCAATACCAGCAGTGACCCAAGAATAGTATCCTACGCCGTCCTCGTCGAGAACCTTCAGCGCAAGAATCTTGGTGTTCCAGTTGACCCCGACGACCCCTATTCCATTGTTGCCTACAGCGGCTATCGTACCCGCCACGTGGGTTCCGTGTCCGTTGTCGTCCCCAAAGTTGTGGCTCTCCACTGGCGTCGTGTCGTTGTTCTCCGAATTGACGAAACTCCGGCTCAAAGACATATCCACGTTGCTCGCTAGATCTGCGTGCTCATAATACACGCCGGTATCCGCCACGGCCACGTACACGCTGTCGCTTCCCGTCGTCGTCTCCCAGGCTTCATTAGCCCGTATTTTTTTTAGCCCCCAGAGGTTTCCGGCACTTCCGTCGAAGTATGGATCATTGGGCGTTGTATCGGCATATACGCGATAGTTGGGAGACGCACACTCCACGTCGGGGTTTTTTTCGAGTTCGGTCAACAGTTCCTCCGTGCTTTTTGTCTCGGACCTCATCAAGACGAAAATCCCGTTTCCAGCTTCGGATAAAGCGGCGTAAGTCGTGACCGCTTTGGCCCCCACGGAGGAGGAGGCGCTCTTAACGTAGCTCGTTCCCGCCGCGCTGGACAGAGTCGAGACATTCAGTCGTCCGATTCGATTTTTGAGCACCACCAATACCTCGCCGGGAGCGTAGTCTCCTCTCGCCGCGTTTACCGTGGGCTGGGACAAGGCGCTGGAAGCGTACAAAACCAGCAAAATGACCCCAATCAAAACCAGTCCTGCGAAGTTGGTCCATTTTTTATTCACGCTCACAAAAATTCCTCCTTAGAATAAACGGTCACGCGCGCCTTCCCTGTTCTGTTCCCTGTTCTGGTCTTTCAGGACTCCCGCCAATTGACCACAAGCCGCAAGGATGTCCGTTCCTTTTTCTCGCCGAAGCTCGAACTCTATCGACAACTCCGAAAGCGCGGCACAAAACGCCTTGATCCTAGCCGGGGCAGGGCGTTTTAGAGTCATTTTGGCCGCGTTTCCTATTATAAGCGTGTCGATGGGATTGTAGGGAATGACGTTGACGTAAACTCCAAGCCCGTCTAGAAGAGCGGCTATCTCGAAGGCGAACTGAGGATCGTCGTTAACTCCGTCTATCAAGACGTACTCTATGGTGATGCGCTCGCTCGTGCGTTTTTTGTAGTGGCGCATCGCCTCCACAAGGGTAGCCAGGGAATATTGTTTGTTGACAGGCATCAGCTTGTCGCGGAGCGAATCATTGGAGGCGTGCAGCGAAACGGACAGCCGCACGGGAGTCCCGAAGTCCGCCAGGTCCCGTATGCCCGGCACGATCCCCGATGTGGAGATCGTAATGTGGCGTCCTCCCAAATTGCGCATTTTGGGATGGTTCAACGCGCCGATGCTTTTGAATACATTGGTTTCGTTGAGCAATGGCTCGCCCATACCCATGAACACTATGTTGTTGATGTCTCTGCCCAGGCGTTTCTCCATGAGCAGAAATTGCCCTACGATCTCTCCCGCCGAGAGGTCGCGAATATAACCCGTTTGCCCCGTGGCGCAGAAGGCGCAGGCCAAAGGGCAACCCACTTGGCTGGAGACGCATGCCGTCGTGTGATTGCCGTGATCCAGGAGCACGGACTCAACGCGATTGCCGTCCTCCAGTTGCCATAGGTATTTGCGAGAACCGTCCGAGGATCTTTGTTCCTTTAGCTGAATGGGAACCTTCACCAACGCCTCATAGATCAGTTTATCCCTTAGGCCTTTTGAAAGGTTTGTCATGGAGTGGTAGTCGAAAACTTTTTTGGCGTGGATCCACCCGCAGATCTGATCAGCTCGAAAACGGGGCTCTTCCCATTCTTCCACCGCTTTTTGCCATTCTTCGTAAGACATAGAGAGTGCGTCACGGATTTTTGTCGTCGTAGCGTTTGTGCCTTCTATTTTCATGTCATCTCCTTAAATTCTTCGCGCTTCTTGCGGAAATAGCCTAGATTTTTTGTGCAGTATTCCTTTATCTTTCCTACCGAATACTCTTATACTTGTACTCGGAATGTCGTCGCGGGGTCAATGACCGGAATACACAAAACCGAGGTTATTATAACAGTTATGACGCGATTGATTTTTGTAAAGAATGTTTAAAGAGGCGAAGTGAAAGCCTGATGGTGGAAAATCGGACTTTGTTGCCCATCGAGGAACGTGGGGCCTTCAAACGCATTTTGCTGGGGATTTTGATTCTTCTAGCGGGGTGTACTGTTCTTTATTTCGGCAATCGGTACGTCGCTTACATGATCTCACGTTTGCAGGAACGATCATTCGGACTCATGCTATTCGGCTCCACTTTGGGAGTGCTCGTGCACGGGGGCCAGGTGATTTTGTTGCTCGTGGCCTGGGGGTTGATCGGCAGGGGGATCGGTTATTATTTTCACCGAACGGAGCTGATCGCGGGGCTCTCCTTTTCTTCCTTGGGCATTTGGGCGGTCTGGACGGTGTTTCCTCTGCTCTCCCGCAATTTGGTCTACACATTTCCTTTGAATTTTTATATCGTGCTCCTTTTGTTCGCCATTTTCCAGCTCTTGACGCTGAATATAGAAAACTGGATCGACAAGGCCGCGGCCATTCTGCTGTGGGTCTATTCGTTCCAGAGTCTGGAGCTTTTGCCCATGTTTTCGCCGGACCGTCTCGCCCTCTCCACGCTTTTTCGGGACATGTACCGCTCCAACGAGGACGTGGCCATCGCCAGTGTGGCAGGGACGGCTCTGTTTTTGAGCTTCATGGCGGGGGCCATGATTGCCACCTGGATTTTGACACGCTATTCCATTCTTCTGGGGCAAATGCGTCACTCCTGGGAAAGCCAATCTAAGCGAACCAAGGAAGAAGACACCCTTCTGGAGGTCAGCATGGTCGATATCCGCAGCCTGGTCCACGATCTCAGAAACCCCTTGGCGGCCATCAAAGGAATAGCCCTCATGTTTCGGAGCGAGGGGCATTCCGCTTCCGAAAAATCTGACATTATGCTTAAAGCGGCGAATTACATGGAACACATTATCGGGGAAATCCTTCACGAGGATCAACAACGTCTCGTCCCGGTCCAGGTATTCTTCGACGACTTGGAAAAACATATCTGTCCCTTTCCTTGGGCCGAACATGTCGCCGTTGTCATTGAACCCGACAGCGAACAGCTTTCCCTGTCGCTCAACGAGATCCGCTTCACGCGGGCTCTGCTCAATATTCTGGACAACGCGTCACGGGCTAATCGCACCGCGGGAACGAAGGACATCGACATCCACGTCCGGCGCAACGTCCAGTTTCTGGAGATTGAGGTTATGGACAATGGACCTGGAATCCAGTCCTCCTTGTACCAGAAGTCCGGCTGGGGCTCCACGGGGCTGGGATTGGCCTTTACCCGCAAGGTGGTTACCTCTCATGGTGGAAACATCATGCTCGCGCATCGCGCGGACGGCATCAACGGCGCCAGTGTGCTGGTTTCGCTCCCCATTGTCTCCACGACTGACAGCCCGTGGGGATAGGTTCCCGTTTTTTTACTCGGTCAGGTCTTGCCGCGAAAGTAGGGGTTTCCCGCGACTCAATCGATCAACGTTATCCTGGATGAAGTCGAACACGCCTTTGAAAGACTCATCCGTAACGCCACCGATGTGGGGAGTCAAGGTGACGGAGGGATGGGTCAAGAGGGGATTGCCGGGAAGAGGCGGTTCGTTTTCCAACACGTCCAGACCCGCCCCAGCGATGTGACGTTCGTTCAAGGCCCTCAACAGGGCGTCTTCTTTCACGAGACCGCCCCGAGCGACGTTGACGAAGAAGGCGCCTTCGTCCATAGACTGGAAAAACTCGTCGTCGAAAATCCCGCGAGTTTCGTCGTTGAGGGCGAGGGCCGCGACGACGAATCGGCAGCCCGGAACGGCTTTCCTCAGGCGGCTCAGGAGGAAAAATTCCTTTATCTTCATTTCATTGAGGCGCGCGGGGTCCACGAGACTGCGGTTGACGCCTCTGAGCCTCATCCCCATAGCCGTGAGCCGCTCCGCTAAAGTTCGTCCCAAATTACCGAGCCCCACCACACAGACCGTCTTTCTCCAGAGCGAGACGCCGCTCGGCGAGAACATTTTTCCCGACTGAATGTTCTGCTGGGCGAAGGCGTACTTGCGACCCAAGAGCAATAGGTGTAGCAGGGCGATTTCCGCCACTCCCTCGGCGTTACCCGTGCCCCGGGAAGGCGTGTTGCACACCGCGATCCCCCGTTTACGATACATGTCGAGGTCCACACCGTCGAGGCCCGTGCCCCACTGTTGCCGCAACCTCAATCTCGGCGCGGAATCCAGCAGGTCTCCGCTCACAACAACACCGGGGCGAGTCACCAAGACATCGGCGTCGACGATTTTCTCGGCAAGCGCATCCTCGTCGGCCGTATCCGCCTCGTGTCCTTTAGTCCAGTCGGCTAAACGGTCGTGCATCGTCACAAATTCCTTACTATAAAACAAAACTTTCAATACTTTCAATCAACTCACTTCCTTATACCGTTCCGATATCTGTACTATATTTATAAAGATCATAATTTGACGCTGACATTCCGTCAAGGGTTCAATCCTAATCGCAGTTGGCCTCACGCACACGTACTTTGTCTGGGCATATATGACACTTACGATAAAGCGATGAAAAAGCCAATGGTTTCAGCCGTTAGATGAGAATTGCAACGGCGGCGTTTGTTTTGTATTGGGTTTCTTGCCATATGTCTACTTTCATGTTAAACTCCTTTTATGGCTTTATGGCTTATTAACGATGGATTCATTCGAACACATCTGTGTTCAATATTGGCTGTCATCTTATCTGTTGTCCAAAATATCGAATATCGGCGCAAGGTACTTGTTGGTAATGTAGAAATCCGACTCAAAGAACTTTTATACGAGAAAACTGATGAGATCGATGTTCAGATTGCAAAGCTTGAGATCATGCCGGATCACATTCACGCTTTTGTCAAAACGCGGTCTATAAACGCTCCTCACTATATTGTCCGACAGCTCAAGGGCTATACGGCAAGAGTATTGCGCTTGGAACTTCCTCATCTCCTAAAAATGCCTTACTTGCGAACACGTTCGTATTACTGTGAATCTGTGGGGCATATTTCAGAGAAAACTATCATGAAGTATATCGAAGAGCAGAAAAATAAATGAGAACCTACGTTTTCAAACTCTACCAGGCCAAACGGAATAAACATCTTCACCATAAGATTAGCCTTGCCGGGTCGATCTATAATCATTTGATCGCGCTTCATCGCCGCTACTACCAGATGTTCGGTAAAAGCCTTAATGTTATCCGTTTGCAACGGCATATAACCAAGCTGAAGAAAACTAAACGCTACGGACACTGGAATAATATTGGCTCTCAGGAAATACAAGATATCGCGCAACGTATTGACAGAGTATACAAACTGTTCTTCAGCAATCTGAAACGCGGGGTTAAAACGTCCCTTCCGAGTTGCAAAAAGCTGAGAAAATAAGGTGAGAAATATCGTTCATTCACTCTAAAGCAACCTGAGTTGCCGCTGTCCGTCCATGGATGGACGGATGGACGTGGATGGAGTGGATGGACGTGTCCGAGATGCGGGGCGGAACACGACCGGGATATCAATCGGGATATCAATCGGGATATCAATCGGGATATCAAGGCGGCTGTAAATATTCTAAGAGTGGGGGTATCCACTCTTAGTGGGGGCATCCACTCTTAAAGGAGAAGACGTAAGACCGCTTTCAGTCGGCTGTCTTTGTCGATCTTACAATCCCATGACTTTAACTTTAGTCGTGGGAGTATATCAATGCTTTTTTCCCCGCGGTTTTAGGAGGGGGTGAGAAAACTTGACACGATAAATAAAGATGATATAATATTAATGTTGCCGGGCTGGCGGAAGTGGTAGACGCACAGGACTTAAAATCCTGGAGATTTAGATCTGTGCGGGTTCGAGTCCCGCGTCCGGCATGAAGAAGGTATAAAGAAGTATAAGGTATAAAGAAGTATAAAGAAAGAGTATCGCGGGGTGGAGCAGCCAGGAAGCTCGTCGGGCTCATAACCCGAAGGTCACAGGTTCGAATCCTGTCCCCGCAACCAATTTTCAAATTTCCTAAATTTATGAGGCGGCATGGCTCAGATGGTTAGAGCACGCGGTTCATACCCGCGATGTCACTGGTTCGATTCCAGTTGCCGCCATTACCGCTCAAGAAGATTTAGATTTATAAGTCAGAAGATTTATAGATTTAATAGATTTATAAATAAGTCAATTCCAAATCAGGGTTTTGAAGTCTGTCTTTGTCACTTAGAGCAAGTCTCAATATCAAGTCTCAATATAAATCTGACAATTTATGACTTATCAGTTCAGCAAGGACCCCAATTTGTGATGAGGTCCTTGCTGATAACCTCAATAAATTTGAAGCTAATGGATTTGATTACGACTACACAGACTTACACTGCCCTTCTGCGGGCTATGATCAACGCGCCGAGCACAATGATGCCGGCCATCGCGCCTACTTCGGTTTCGCAGCCGCCACCACTATTATCACCATATTATCATTATCACCATCCGGTGGCGTGGACGCTTTCTTCGCGTCGTAATCAATTCGTAATCAATCATATACAGCGACAAATGTGATGTCGTAACATACTCCCACGGCTAAAGTCGTGGGAGTATGTCAAACTTCTGGAGCTACACTGATGGCGAAGAGATAGAACTATCTTTAGCTCGATGTCAATCTCTCCCGCATCATGCGGACATTTTCTCAGACGACTTATGGGAGGACATTATCACAGACGAGTGACACTATTTAGGATATTTCTTGTGTCTTTTAGGGAAAAGTGTTAGGCTAATGATACAATGAGCGGTGGCAGTCACATAAGTCCAGTTGACTGTAACCGCTCATTTTTAGGATGTTTTTTATAACTTTTCGCGAATTTTTGAGAAAAACGGGAGCTTGACGTTAGGTAATTTAGCTATATAATGTTTGCCAGAGTAAACACTATGACATCTCAGATTGGGAGCGATGAAAGCGAAAAATCATGTCTGTTAAGACTGAAGTTAATCGCGAGTTCGGGTATATAAGTATAAATAATGCAATTGACATCTCATTTTTTTCTCCTATTCCGAGTAGTGATAGTTTATCTTTTCTCTTCAGGCAAGCTGTTTCCCAATGTCGCATGGTGGAATTCGGTATTCGGAGGCGTCCTTGGCGAGGCTTCGCGCCACTAAGAATTTAAAAACTCAAAGTCTCTATATATTTTAAAAATATCGTTTATCCAAATGCTTAATAAATAATTTTTACGATAAAGCGATGAGAAAGCCAACGGCTTCATATGTTCTTCCTGAGTTGCCGCTGTCCGTCCGTGGACGGACGGATGGACGTGGATGGACGTGTCCGAGATGCGGGGCGAAACACGACCGGGATATCAATCGGGATATCAAGGCGGCTGTAAATAGCGGCTGTAAATATTCTCAGAGTGGGGGCATCCACTCTTAAAGGAGAAGACGTAAGGCCGGTTCCAGTCGGCTGTCTTTGTCGATCTTAGAATCCCATGACTTTAGTCGTGGGAGTATGTCAAGTAAAGATTATGTTTGTTAGCATTTTTTGGTGTTGTGGCTGTATTTTAGTGGCTGTATTTTAGAAGGAGTGTTTAGAATGCAGAGTTTCAAAAAGCAGAGTTTCAAAAAAATGAAAAGTTTTGCCAGGCTTATAGTGGCGACATTGTGCGTCTTGGCGCTCGCAATGCCTGCGACACAGACGTGGGCGGCTAATTCAATAGAGGGGATACAGGGCGACGGCACTGAAGAAACTCCGTTCTTGGTCGGCAGCGGACAGGATCTCGATGCTGCGCTCATTGTCATCGCGGAGGATTACTATGTTGTTAGCGGCGACAATGTTTCAAATATGCACTACATCGAGTTGAGCAATGACATCGACGCGATCGCCTCGTCGACGTATGGAAATGAGGACGACGACCACCCCGTGCGCGTGACCATCGACGGCAAGGGGCACACGATTAGAGGCACTCTTCCCGACTCTGCTCCGGCACACGCAACGGGAGCCCAATACACGGGTCTGAGGTTCGCGAACCGCACGCCGTGGACGGTAACAGACCCGGCGACAGGAACAGGCAAGGGAAACCATATCGTGCTGAAAAATCTCACGGTGAGCGGGCTTTATAACGCCGAAACCCACGGCGGCGGAGCGTTCGCCATCTTTGGAGGAAAGGTCGAGGTCGATAACAGCATATTCAGCGGCAACGCCTCGTACTCGGCTGGCAGAGGCGGTACCGGTGAGCCCGGCAGGGGCGGCGGCGCTATCTTGTTGCAGCATCGCGCCAGCGTTCTTTCGGTCAAAAACAGTACGTTTATCGGCAATACCGCTACCGGCGCGGGCGGAGCCATCGACTCCAGCGGCGATCAAGATAATGTGACGCTCGGTGAAAATGTTATCATCGAGAACAGTACATTCTACGGCAACAAATCAGGAAGCGCTAGCGGCGGAGGAGCCATCGCCTACAGCCGCGCTCGGGGCAGGATAACGAACAGCACCATCGTCGGCAATGAAGCGACGAGCGGGAAAGGCGGCGGCGTGTTGGCCAGAGATAACGTTGCGGGCAACGCATCGGGCCTCGGCGATTACAGCGACTTTTCTCTCATCAACAGCATCGTGATCGGGAATGGCAGCGGCTCCTACACTGACGTCGACTTTATTCATCGTAACGTTGCCAGTCCTGACTTCTATGTCAAGATTGCCGGCGCTTACAACCTCGTAGGAACATCTAAGGTTTCGCTTGACAATACTCGGACGGGAGTGAGCATCTCGGCTGTCCTGGTATCGGGTGCTCCACAGATCAACGTCAGGGGAACGCCCACGATTGCGTTGTCTGGCAGTTCTCTAGCGATTGACGCCGCGGACGCGGCGCAAGCTCCAGAGAAAGATCAGCGAGGCTATTCAAGGTTGAGGCAGGCCGACATCGGCGCGTTCGAGTCGTTTGTATTGCCGGTTGAAGGTACAGGATCCGCGGCCAGTCCGTATATCGTTTCCAGCGGAACAGAGCTGGACCAAACGCTCGTTGTCATCGCGGAGGACTTTCGCCCGAACCCCGATACCGATGCCGTAAACAACAATATTTCGGATATGCACTACATCAGCCTGGCCGCCGACATCGACGCGGTAACTTCGTCGACATACGGGGAAGAGGACATCGACCATCCCGTGCGCGTGACCATCGACGGCAATGGGCACGCGATTAGAGGCATTCTTCCCGACTCTGCCCCGGCACACGCAGCGGGAGCCCAATACACGGGCCTGAGATTCGCGAACCGCACGCCGTGGACGGAGACGGCGACAGGGACGGGCAGGGGAAACCACATCGTGCTGAAAAATCTCACGGTGAGCGGGCTTTATAACGCCGAAACCCACGGCGGCGGGGCCTTCGCCATCTTCGGAGGAAAAGTCGAGGTCGATAACAGCGTATTTGATGGCAATGCCTCATATGCGGTTGGCAGAAATGGCGCGGAGGCCGGCAGAGGCGGTGGAGCCATCTTGTTGCAGCATCGCGCCAGCGTTCTTTCGGTCAAAAACAGCACGTTTGTCAACAATACCGCCACCGGTGCGGGCGGCGCCATCGACTCCAGCGGCGATCGCGACAATGTGACGCTCGGCGAAAATGTGATCATCGAGAACAGCACATTTTACGGCAACAAATCGGGAAGCGCCAGCGGCGGCGGAGCCATCGCCTACAGCCGCGCCCTGGGCAGGATAACGAACAGCACCATCGTCGGCAATGAAGTGAAGAGTGGAAAAGGCGGCGGCGTGTTGGCCAGAGATAACGTTGCGGGCAACGCGTCGGGCCTCGGCACTCGCAGCGACTTTTCTCTCATCAACAGCATCGTGGCCGGGAACGGCAGCGGTTCTTACACTGACGTCGATCTCTCCGAGCCCACGGGTGTGGAGCCTGAGAATCATGCCAGAATTACCGGCGATTACAACCTCATAGGGATATCTGAGGTTGCGTTTGGCGAAAATACGTCAACGGGTGTAGACGTCTCGGCTGTCCTGGTATCGGGCGCTCCGCAGATCAACGTCAGAGGAACGCCCACGATTGCGTTGTCTGACAGTTCGCTAGCGATTGACGCCGCGGACACGGAGCAAGCTCCAGAGAAAGATCAGCGAGGCTATTCAAGGTTGAGGCGGGCCGATATCGGCGCGTTCGAGTCGTTCGTATTGCCGGTTGAAGGCACAGGATCCGCGGCCAGTCCCTATATCGTTTCCAGCGGAACGGAGCTGGACCAAACGCTCGTTGTCATCGCAGAGGACTTTCGCCCGAACCCCGATGTCGATGCCGTGAACAACAATATTTCAGATATGCACTACATCAGACTGGCCGCCGACATCGACGCGGTAACTTCGTCGACATACGGGGAAGAGGACATCGACCATCCCGTACGAGTGACCATCAACGGCAACGGGTACTCCATTAGAGGCACTCTTCCCGACTCTGCCCCGACACACGTGGCGGGAGCCCAATACACGGGACTGAGATTCGCGAACCGCACGCCGTGGACGGAGACGGCGACAGGGACGGGCAGGGGAAACCACATCGTCCTGAAAAACCTCACGGTAAGCGGGCTTTATAACGCCGAAACCCACGGCGGCGGGGCCTTCGCCATCTTCGGAGGAAAAGTCGAGGTCGATAACAGCGTATTCAGCGGCAACGCCTCGTATGCGGTTGGCAGAGATGGCGCGGAGGCCGGCAGAGGCGGCGGCGCCATCTTGTTGCAGCATCGCGCCAGCGTCCTTTCGGTCAAAAACAGTACGTTCATCAACAATATTGCCAATGGCGCGGGCGGAGCCATCGATTCGAGCGGTGACCAGGAAAATGTAACGCTGGGTGAAAACGTGATCATCGAGAACAGCACATTTTACGGCAACAAATCGGGAAGCGCCAGCGGCGGCGGAGCCATCGCCTACAGCCGCGCCCGGGGCAGGATCACGAACAGCACCATCGTCGGCAATGAAGTGGCGAGCGGAAAAGGCGGCGGCGTGTTGGCCAGAGATAATGTTGCGGGCAATCCATCGGGCCTCGGCACGCGCAGCGACTTTTCTCTCATCAACAGCATCGTGGCCGGGAACGGCAGCGGTTCTTACACTGACGTCGATCTCTCCGAGCCCACGGGTGTGGAGCCTGAGAATCATGCCAGAATTATCGGCGATTACAACCTCATAGGGATATCTGAGGTTGCGTTTGGCAAAAATACGTCAACGGGCGTAGACATCTCGGCTGTCCTGGTATCGGGCGCTCCGCAGGTCAACGTTCAAGGGACGCCCACGATTGCGCTGCTGGCGGGTTCGCCGGCGGTTGACGCCGCGGACTCGGAGAGCGCTCCGGCCACGGATCAGCGCGGCTTTGCGAGGCATGGGGATCCCGACATCGGCGCATACGAACTTCAGCCTGCGTCCGACGGTGATAAACCGGACGATCCTTTGACCCCGGACGACTCCGGAACGTCTGGCGGTTCTGGCACCCCCTCAGTCATCGACGTTGTTGCAACTCCGCCCGTAAAGCCCACAAATGATGGCGTCGAAATCGGAAGCACACCGACGGTGTTTAGCGAGGAGACGCAGAGCGAATTACCCGTTGCGATGAGCGACAGCGTGATCGTGAGTGGCGGCGTGGTTGTCGCGGACGTGGCTGCCGTTCAGAGCGGTCTGGGCGAAGCCGACGCGGAACAAATCGACGATGAGGAGACGGTCGTCTCTCTGCCGGTATTCGCGACCGAAGTCTCCGAGAGCGGCAAAACGGCTGTCGTGACGTTCGATGCGAAACTTGGTGATTTCGATGGGCTTCCCATCGGTAACCTGCTCATTTTGAAGCTGAAGCCTGACGGAGTGACTGCGCTGCTCACCTCTGCGGACTCTCTCGCGAACATCACGGATGGAAAGTACATTTGGACGGACAGCGCCGGTGCGGAGATAGCCCCATCGACGTCGATTGTCGGCGATGAGTCGTACTATTTCAACGTAGCGATAAAAGACAACGGCGAATACGACTGGGAGACGGCAGAAGACGGTAAAAAAGTCATCGACCCCCTCGCTATGGCGGTCAAGAAAAGCGACGAGAATCTCCGCGGGTCCTCTGGCGGCGGTTGCGACGCCGGCTTTGGTGTATTTGCGTTGACGGCTTTCGGTGTGGCGCTTCTCTCGCGCAAACAAACAAGGCTAGCAGACAAGGTTAAAGCTCAAATAGTCAAATAGCGTCTTTAACGACAACCGGTCCGCGTAAGCGGACCGGTTGTATCGTGTGCTACGGACATCTTAACATACTTCCTTGAACTCAGGGAACGTTATCAGTGAAGGATGGACAAATGCGACCTTTCATCCGGCAAAAAGCAAAGATGCATCAGGCGATAACGGTAGTTCCTATTCCACTGCCGATCCCGTCAGGCAAATCTTTTGAGGGTGGGAGCGTCGTTGTTGATGTCTGGGCCGAAGAACTTTATTATAAAAAGATCCTCCGTCCCTGTGTTCACCACGTCAACCCCAGTGCGCGCCCGTATCGCCGTGACCATTATCTCGTCAAGCGCGTGGTCGCCGCCTTTGACCGGTAGACCACCGAATGTTCCCTCGCCGTTCCATACGAGTATGTTGTAAGCACCCCTATCAACGCTTCTTTTTGAAGCTCCCGGATGTACTATCAGTTTCGTGCCGCTGTATTTGCGGGTGTTGTAGAATATCCACCATTCCTCGCAGCCTGCCGTGTGTCCGTCTTCCAGTATGACGGGCGGCGTGTGGTGGTTTTCGTAGAAATACGGGTCGCCGTTCGCTTCCCAGTCGAGCTGTTCAACAGCCGCCATCATACCGCGTTCCTCCAGTTCATCCGGAGGAATATCGCGCGTCAGAACGCTCTTGTCGAGCAGCGTGTGCGCTAGTTTGCCCTGGAACATGCTAGACACGTCGGAATCCTCCTGAAGCTCAATCGTGAGCGCGCTGCCCGGCGCGTGCAGTATGCCAGGAGGTAGGTGGAATCCGTCATCCGGCATATTGATATAGGCGCGCGACAACGCTAGCAGTCTGTCGGTATTCTCCCAGTCCTCCAGGTATTTGGCTATCATGTCCTTGCGGTTCTGGCGGACGATAAAAGGATGTAAGCCGAAGAAGGTTTCGGGGTGTGGGCCGAGGGGAACGCCTGGGGGAAAGTAGTACGACTCTTCCTTTGATTTTTTGCCTATCTTGTCGGTGTCCTGTTGACGCTGGTGGATATGAAAAGGCAATCTGTCGGCGTTGTCGAATATCTTGGGCAGACGTCCGAGGCCTTTATGCGCCGAGGCGTAACCCGCGCCCATGATTTCGTCGGGCAGGGCTTCCACGGCTGCTTTGAGGGTGATGTCCGGCCCTCCGTTGACGCGGATGAATGACAACCCCTCGTCCTGAGTGTGTATCGGGTTTTCGGCCTCGGTGGTCGAGCCGATCCATCGTTCGGTGATAAAACCGCGTTCGCCCACGTCATAAGCATCGACCGGAAGACCAAGGCGTTTTCCGGGCGGCAGGAATACCCGTGAAACCCATGCGGGCTCGAGACGCAGCAAACCTCTATTTTCGGCGATCAGTTTCGCGATTGTGTCTTTGATATTCATAGCGCTAGCCTATTTTGAGCATGGCCGCTCAACTCATGAGCGGCCTCCTGCCCGATTTTGTCCTTACAGCTTGTCCTTGCTTAGGACGGTTACGCCGGTATCCACCGGGTCCTTGGAGACGGTCTTGCCCTCCAGGACAGCTACTGCTGCTTTCACGCCTTCATAGCCCATTACGCCGGGGTTCTGGGCCATCGTCGCTATCAGGTAGCCGTTCTTGATAAGCTCGCGGAGAGCGTCGGACTGGTCGAAGCCGACTCCCAGTACCGCATCGCCAGCCTCCTGAATCGCGTTACCTACGCCGGTGGAGGAACCCTCGTTTGCGCCGAAGAGACCAACCACGCCCTGAGTGATGAAATTATCGGCTATTTCCTTACTCTTTACAACATCGCCCTCGCCGTACTGCGTCTCCAGAATGCTGAACTTCGTCCCCTCGAACGCCGCGCGAAAACCCTTTTCGCGGGCGACGGTGCTAGCGGTTGCCGAGTTCACGTTTACGATACCTATTTTGCCCTCGGTCTTGCCCGCGGATTCCAGAGCCTTTATCAGTTCTTTACCCGCCGTATTGCCCGCGGCTTCGTTGTTGGTGGTGAATATGGCTTCTGCTGGGAAATTCGCGGGAGAATCGACGTAGATGATCTTGACGCCAGCCGCTACCGCTTCCTTCAGCGCCTCGGTGACCGCGTCGGGGCCGTTCGCCGCTAGCAGTATCACGTTCGCTCCGCCGGCCACGGCGTTGTTGATCATTTCTATCTGCTTCGCGTCATCCTTGACGTCGGGAGCGGTCCAGCTGTATGTGACGTTGCCCGCTTCCTTCGCCGCTTTATCCGCGCCTTCGTTCACACCGGCCCAGTGACGATCCATCTGATCCATAGTTATGAGGGTCACTTTGTACTGTGCGGCCGCCGCTCCGCTGACCAAAAACCCCAAAACCAACGTCAACGCCAATACGCAACGCAGTGCTTTCATGATATTACCTCCCTTATATTTTTTACCTTTTGCCGTAAAACCGACTAAACTAAACCTCAGCTTTCACTCCTTTCACGCGTTTTGCGTTTGAACCAGGCGATTTTATTTTTCCCCATCCGCGTCCCCTGACGCACGATGATGTCGAGCAACACCGATATAACGACGATCACGCCGACCGCTATGTTTCTGATCGCGACCGGAGCGCCGGCCAAAATCAGGCCATTCTGGAGAACACTCCATATCGACGCCCCTATCACTGTCCCCAACAGTAACCCCTGACCGCCCAGCGTCGAGACACCGCCTATTACGCTTGCGGCGACGGCGTACAGCTCGTACATATTGCCGGCGTCCATGGTACCCACGCCGCCTGTCGCGCAGACTATGAATCCCACGACACAGGAACAGAAAGCGCTGACAAGATAAGCTGCGGTGACCGTGTAGCCGACATTCACCCCAGACATCCTGGCGGCCTCGATGTTGCTGCCGACGGCGTAAATATGCCGGCCGGTTCTGGTGGACGACAGTATGAAATTGAATATGATCCAAAGCACGACGGCTATCCAGACGGTGCTATAGACTCCCCCGTACTCGCCATAGTAGAACAGGTTGCGGAAAGCTCTCGCGGCCTCGCCGATCGAGTCGGTGTTGTGGTTTTTGTTCACGATCTGAGCGATGCCGCGCGCGATCGTCATGGTGCCGAGCGTCGCTATGAACGGCGGAAGCCCGCACCTCGCGACCAGTACCCCGTTGAGAGCGCCGATCAGCAGACACGAAATCAGAGTTATGGCGACGGCTCCCGACGGAGAGACTCCCTTCGTCATGAGAGTGGCCGATATCATGCAACTCATCCCCACCACGGAGCCTATCGAGAGGTCGATGTTGCCCGTTATGAGCACGAACGACTGGGCTATACCGATTATCAATATCGGGGCCATCTGGCGGAGAAGGTTCCTCAGGTTTCGCGCCGAGACGAAGTTCTCGCTCAGCATACTGAAGATGAAGAAAATTATCGCGAGGCCCACCGTCACCGTTATGACCTGGGGCATTCCCCTGATCGTCAGTATTCGGGCGCCAATACCCCTGTTTTCGCCGCTCATACCGCTTCCTCCCCTTCGACTGCAATATGCGCGCCGAGTTTTTTCTCCTCTTTTTTTTCCTCGAAGCGTGTCGCGCACTCCAATATTTTATTTTGTGTGACCTCGTCGCCTGTGAATTCGCCGGTGACACGTCCCTCGCACATCACCAGCACGCGATCAGCGAAGCCCATTATCTCCGGCATTTCGGACGACACGAACATGACTCCAATGCCTTCTTTTTTGAGTTCATTCATCAGGTTATAGATTTCGACCTTCGCGGCCACGTCGATTCCGCGCGTCGGCTCGTCGAAAATCACGACCCTGGAATTTCGCGCCAGCCATTTGCCGACGACGACCTTCTGCTGATTGCCCCCCGAGAGGCTCCCCGCGTTCACCTCGGGGCTCGAAAGTTTTATGGCGAGATTTTTGACCGTCTCGTCCACCATTTTCATCTCTCTGACGCGGCTCACCACGCCGCCGCCCCCGCAAAGCGAGTCGAGGTTCGGCAACACGACATTCTCTCGCACGGAAAGCCTTACGCACAGGCCGTCCTTCTTGCGGTCCTCGGGCGCGAGGACTATGCCCGCGGAAATCGCATCGGAGGGGCGATTTATTGCAACTTTTTCGCCGTCGAGGAATATTTCGCCTCCGTCCCTGGGATCAATTCCGAATATCGCGCGCGTGAGTTCGGTGCGTCCGGCTCCCATAAGGCCCGCGATGCCCACTATTTCGCCCTCGTAAAGCTCCAGCGAGACGTTTTTCACCGCTTTCCCCGCCGAGAGGTTTTTGACTTCGAATATTTTCCTACCACGCAGACGCTCGACGCAGGGAAATTTTTCCTTTATCTCCCGCCCCACCATGTTGGAAATGATCTCGTCCATGGTGATCTCCGAGAATTTTTTCGAGATGATGAAGCGTCCGTCCCGCATTATGGCAACACGATCGGCGACGCGCTTCAGTTCGTCGAGTCTGTGCGATATGTAGACGATGCCACAATGGCCCTCTCTTTTGAGTGAATGGATTATGCTGAAAAGGTCATCGATTTCTTTTGCCGTCAGAGCGCTTGTTGGCTCGTCCATTATCAGTATACGGGCATTGGCCGAAAGTGCCTTGGCTATCTCGACGAGCTGCTGCTTTGAAACGGTAAGGTCGCCGACGATTGTGTCGGAATCCATGTCGATATTGAGACGTTTTAACACTGCCGCCGCCGCCGCGCTCATCTGGCGTTTAGCCAGGACACCTTTTTTGACGGTCTCACGCCCCAAAAAGATATTTTCCGCCACAGTAAGGTGTGAACAGAGATTGAGTTCCTGGTGGATTATCGCGATTCCCATGTTCTTGGCTTCGCGCGGCGTGATATTGCCCACCGAACGACCGTAAATTTTCATCGTTCCGGCGTCGCGCGTGTAGACCCCGCTCAATATTTTGACGAGCGTCGATTTGCCGGCGCCATTTTCGCCGAGAAGCGCTACAACTTCTCCGGCATTGACACCGAACGACACGTCGTCTAGAACTTTTACGCCAAAGAAAGATTTATCGATATGTTCCAGTTCGGCGAGCAGCTTCACCACATCCTCACCTGTTTTTCACCGATACCGTATAGTATACGGCGTCACGGCGAATCTTTCAATGTAAGTGGTAAGTGAATCTTTCAATAACAAATCTTTCAATGTATGTGAATCTTTCAATATAAATCTTTATGAATCTTTGTGAATCTTTGTGAATATTTGTGAAGCTTTCGATATGACGGAGTTTTCATCCCGCTTGCATCCCGTTCTCATCCCTGCGCTTTCAAAAAAAATTCGACCTCTTCAAGCCGCGGCATGGAATTCGCCGCGCCGCGTCGTGTTGCCACAATAGCGGCGCACGCGTTGGAAAAACGCAGAATATCTGCAAGCTGTGGCATGTCCAGTTTGGCCAATCGGGTGTCCGCCAAAGGCATCAGTTTATACATCACTCCGGCCATGAACGCGTCGCCGCATCCAGTTGTCTCGTTCACCTCGACTTTGAAACCGGGAATCGATATTTCCTGTTTATGCCAACGCGCACGCGCTCCCTTCGAGCCTTCCGTGACGATGAGAAGACCGCTTTCGTTAGCGGGTAGTGCATCGAGGCCCTTTGTTGTATCATTCTTCCCTGTGATCCAGGTCAGGTCATCGTCGCTCAATTTCAGAACATCGACCTCGGATATCCATTCCAGAAGGCGCGGCTTGAAGCTGGGTTTATCTTTCAGGTAAAGCGGGCGGATGTTGGGATCCAGTACGGTGACAACGCCGGCAGATTTCATCGTTTTGAAAAGGCGGACGTAGGTCTCGGACGCTGGCGGGTCGCCCAGGGAGACAGAGCCGAAATGATAGAGCGCAACCTCCGCAGGGTCTATTGGCGGCAGCTCGTCCCAGGTTAGGGATATGTCTGCCGCGTGGTCGCGGTAGAAACGGAACTGTGCTTTACCCTCGGTGTCAATTGCCGCCATAGCGAGGGTGGTATTCTGTCCTTTGCCCTCCAGTAAATACCGAGAATCCAGTCCTTCGTTCAAAAGCAAGCTCTTCAATTCAAGTCCGAACTCGTCCGTTCCCAGCTTTACCAGAAAACCTGTTTTGTGCCCCAGTCGGGCCACCCCTACCGCGGTATTGAAAGGCGAGCCTCCGGGACGCCTCTCGAAGAACTTCGATTTTGCCAGCCCGGCACCGGGGGTCGTCGATAGGAAATCGTACAGGATTTCTCCGCTACACAGCACATGTTTCATGTTTCATGGCTCCTTCGTAGACTCAGGTTGTTGAAAGTGAGAGTGTGTTTTAAAAACTCTCAAATTGACTACAGACTCCATTGTCTCCGTCACTCCGCGAATTGTCAGATTCCATAGTTTTCTGCTCGTACTAATCATATCACGTATTCGGCAAATGAAAACTTTGCCAGCGCGTACTGACGCATACTAAAATGATGACCGCCTGAAAAAAAGACTGGAGGAGATAGATCGCGTCACGGACAGCGTGGCGAATAGAGCACTGGAAGAAATAGCAGAGGCTATTGGTGAAAAGGCCGACAGCCTCACGGTTCAAAAGAACAAAGGTTTTATGTGGCGCTCGTAGGGCCTGCTGATGAGCTTTGTGGTGCTGCTCCGGGCGGCGGTGTCCAACTCAGGATATGTCATGGGGAATGGACATAGCCCTTTCTGGCTACATTCCGAAACAGGCCTGCGTCGAGTGGCAGGGTGGATTTTGAATGTGCCATCGGGATAGATTTTGCTGTTGGGAAGCGGTCCGTTTCTGTTTGAAGTTTATAGCAGCAGTATGAAAAAGATAACCGTCAACAAGCGTTTTGGAGTCAACAAAACAAAAATGAAAATATCGTTCTGTACTTGACATACTCCCACGACTAAAGTCATGGGATTGTAAGATCTACAAAGACAGCAGATTGAAACCGGTCTTACGTCTTCTCCTTTAAGAGTGGATGTCCCCACTCTGAGAATATTTACAGCCGCCTTGATATCCCGATTGATATCCCGGTCGTGTTCCGCTCCGCATCTCGGACACGTCCATCCGTCCATCCACAGATGGACAGAGATGGACAGCGGCAACTCAGGAAGAACATAAAAACAGGATGAACAGATTTTTGACGAAGGATAGAACCTGTAGATTTTTGTTCTATGCGATTTTTATTCCATGATTGCCGTTCTTGTACATCTCCCACGAAAGAATACCGAGAAATTGAGCGTGTCCCAAATCAGATATTTTACGACCCCACATGCGTTGCATAGCTTTCATATTCAAGTCCTTGACTTCAAGTCCTCGACTTCAAGTCCTCGACTTCAAGTCCTTGACTTCAAGTCCTCGACTCCAAGTCCTTGACTTCAAGTCCTTGACTTCAAGTCCTTGACTTCAAGTCCTCGACTTTAAGTCCTCGACTTCAAGTCCTTGACTTCAAGTCCTTGACTTTAAGTCCTTGACTTTAAGTCCTTGACGAAGGAAGATGGAAGCATGCCGCCGTACGAGCTCAAGCGCCAGTTTGTAGTGATAGTCTCTACGTTGATTTGCGATTGTCCTGTGCGTTCTGGCTAGAGCAAACCTTGCTTTCTTATGATTCTTGCTTCCTCGTCTCTTACGGCTGAGTTCTCGCGAAAATTTCTTGAGCTTGCCTGAAGCCCGGCGCATAGATGCATAGAAAGAGGCGACTCAATCTTTTCTCCCTCCGACGTGGTGAGGAATATTTTCAAATCGAAATCGAGACCCAAAATCGAGGCCGACACTTTTACCTGATCTTGCCTCATTCGCTTTGCAATCCTCCGTTTTGCAATCCTCGTCCGTTACGAAGTAGAGCCGGAGGTCACCCAGCGCGTCTCGCTTGATGGTGAGGATTTTTATTTATAAAGTTCTTTGAGTCGGATTTCTACATCACCAACAAGCACCTTGCGCCAATATTTTGGACACTAGAGGAGATGATAGCCAATATTGATAGCCAATATTGAACACAGATGTGTTCGAATAAATCCATCGTTGATAAGCCATAACCATAAAAGGAGTTTAATATGAAAGTAGCAATATGGCAAGAAATCAAATACAAAACAAACGCCGCCAACGGCGGCGTTGCGATTCTCATCCAATCTCATCCAATCTCACCCAATCTCACCCAATCACAGCTGAAGCTGTTGGCTTTCTCATCGCTTTATCGTAAAATCCATAACAAATCTTGTTGCAATGATATTTATTATTTTGATCGTTCTTTATTTGACCGGGATGAACGTTGCGCTTTTATGACGGATGAAATCATTCGTGGTTCACTCATTGTAATCGTCGCTTTTGGCGTATAATTCAAAAAAAACGAACAGCAAGAAAGGAGGCGGGAGAATGTTAACACCGCGCCAGTATCAGCTAGAAGCTATAGAGACTGTTCTGGGTAAGTGGCGTGAAGGCGTGACTCGCCAACTTCTTAGCCTCCCGACCGGAACCGGCAAAACGGTAATTTTTGCTCTGTTAGCCCAGAGACTGGATACGTTCACCCTTATCCTCGCCCATCGGGAAGAACTTTTATCCCAAGCCTACGAGAAAATCACAACCATCATGCCGGAAGCAGACGCCGGGATCTTTCAGGGTTCCAACCGCGAAGGATTGGAGAGCCGGATTTGCATCGCTTCCGTTCAGACGGCGGCGAGACATACGCGCAGCCTTCAACAACGGGGATTCAATCTTTTGATTTGCGATGAAGCCCACCACGCGCGTGCGCAAAGCTATGAGAAGATTCTCAAGAAAACGGGGTTTTTAGAGAACAACCTCAACAAACTCCTTCTCGGAGTGACCGCTACGCCGTACCGAATGGATGGACGTGCTTTAGGTGGTGTTTTTGAGCATATCGTTTTCGAGCGCAGTCTTGTGACCATGATTCGAGAAGGATATTTGAGCGATGTCCGGTGTATTTCGGTCGGGACAAATTCCGACTTAGATAACGTGAGTATCCGCAACGGCGATTTTGCCAGCAACGAGCTAGCGTTAGCGATTGATACTGTCTGCCGCAATCAAGTTATTGTAGATGCCTACAAAAACTATTGTATGGGGAAAAAGGCGGTTGCTTTCGGCGTTTCTGTAGAACATGCGCAAAGCATCGCACGAGAATTCCAGTCCAACGGAATACCATGCGGAGTAATGTGGGGAAACATGGGGGCTGAGGAACGGAAAAAAGAGTTAGCGCGTTTCGCGTCTGGAGAAGTCAAAGTTCTCTCCAATTGCATGTTGCTCACGGAAGGATTCGACGCACCTGACATTGATGCTATCCTGATGTCCCGTCCGACAAGAAGCAAAGGACTCTATACACAGTGCGTGGGGCGCGGCTTGAGACTCGCTCCCGGAAAAAAAGAATGTCTCCTTCTGGATTTTGTAGACATTTCGAGGAAGCACGATTTGTGTAACCTGGGAACCCTGGTGGGGAGAAAAATAAAATCCGGTGAGTCTCTTCTTGAAGTCGTCGAAGAAGGGGAATGGAAAGATCGTGAGCCGCAGTCCGGTCTAATCGTGATTCATAAGAATACCGAAGAGGTAGACCCTCTGAGGCGTGACCGCTTCCAGTGGATATCCTTCGGGAAAGGATACCGTTTACTCGTGAAGGATTTCGCAATCACGTGTGTTCCACACGACAACGGATATTTCGTTTTTCTTGTCCAAAAAGCAGGGAAAACAAGTGTCCTCGTCCAAAAGGCGGTCCCATTGGAGACGGCGATGGCGGCAGCCGAGAATTATGCCTGCAAAACCGTGCAATCGTTTTTCTTCGATCAGGGAGCAAAATGGCGCAAAGAGAAAGCATCGGACAAGCAATTACAACTACTCGACAATCTTCAGTTACCTCATAACCCCGTCATCTCAAAGGGAGAAGCAGCGAATTTACTCAATCAGCATTTCAATCAACCGGCGACGGAAAAGCAAGTGTGGTACTTGAATTTTCATAACCTCCATCCCTTCCCAGAGGTATTGAGCAAAAAGGAGGCGGGGCAAATCATTCAAAAATTCCGAGACGGAGAATTGCAGGAAGAAAAAGCTCTTGTTCCGCAGTATTCATCATTATCGTGATCGCGAACTCCCAACCCCAAACCCCGCTTGACGACAGCTAATTCAAAGAAATTGTACTCCCTATAGAGCGCATAGAGCTTTTCCCTGGAAAGTTTGAGACTATGTGTCTGGCGTTGTGTGAATGTTATTTGTCTGTGATAATGTCCTCTCATAACCCGTCAGGGAAAATGTTCTCATAAAGCAAGAACAAGTGGCTTTGCTATTTGTGAGAACATATAACCAAAATTCCTGGTCTAATTATAGGTACACGTTATTAGCAACAATCCTAAATGCTTTGAAGATGAGCATGATTTCATCTCAAAGTAAATAAATCGGAAAACTATAAATCGGAAAACTATTGAAGGCAACGGAGGTAAAATTATTTGCCTGTTTAGCAAGTATCGCTATAAGTGTAGCTACTATAGCTATAGGAAAAAGAACGCTTGAACCCTTTTTTTGTAAAGTCTTAGCTTCATTTTTTTCAATTTTGGGGATAAACTTCCGCTTCAAGAATATACGTAGTTATTTCCTCAGATGTAGCCATAAGATAGCATATTATAGGTGCATCTGAGGAAATAATCCATGCTGCTCCTTCTTATAAAATTAGCTTATATTTATAGTTTACAGCGCTTATTTATGACTATAATGCCTCAGTCCCTAGAAATTTTCCGAGGATTTTGGATATAAACACTATCTTATGTAGTTTACTGTATTTCCTTTTCTAACTGCTGCTTCTGCTTTTGTTCCTTCTTTATATCCTAGAGCTATCGCACACAAGGGTTTATATCCTTCCGGTAGGTCTAAATCTTTTAGGATTTGCATGTCAATCTCTGAATCTGCAAGTCGAGGTAATCCACTTACCCAGCAAGAACCTATGTCCATGGATTCAGCAGCGATCATAATATTCTCGGCAGCAAGAGAACAATCAAAATCAGGAAACATAGCGCTTTGATTACCAGAAATCACAATAACTGAAGGCGCGTGGAAATACAGATGAAATTTCTCGTCGTTAGCAAGTTGGCGTAAAAATGGCTCGTCTAATTCTTTGTAAATCATCTTTACAGCTTGGGATATTCTATCTAGCAATACCTGATTCTGAACAACCGTAAAATGCCATGATTGCTGATTCGCTGCTGAGGGCGCATATTTTCCAGCTTCTAAAATTTCCTCAAGTTCAACATCCTTGATTTGTTCCAGCCTAAAATTCCGAACGCTTCGCCTATTTCTGATTACTAACAATGTCTCGTTCATAATATGATTCCTCCAATGTCGAAGATGTTGTACAAACATGTTATACTCGTGGTCGAAAACATTTGCCAAGTGATTAGGCTACTTTGTATAAGGGGCTTTCGCTCTTTGGCAAATCTCTCCGCTCGCGAATATATCCTACATAAATAGGTCACTTATCTAACCTATATATATATATTAAGTTACCATGAAGCCTAGCAATGTCAATAGACTCAAAATCATTGCGTGTGACAAATCGTTGCGTATGAGTGTCAAGCGTCTGAGAAAATGTCCTTTTCCGAATTGAGGCGTCCAAGTTCCAGATACATATTAAACGCCTATTTTAAATATTTTTTATTTTTGGAATTAAATTCAAAATATTATAATACTTATAATTTATTAATTAATAAAATTGCTATGTACACTAATTACAATTGTTTATATCTAAACTATAATATTAGATTTTAATATTAATTTGTCATGACTATATTCACATTCTCATGATTTTCCTGATCATTATCACCATTACGATTCTTACTAATATTCCTCCACGGATGATCGGGCGGCGATTTCTTGATTCTCAATAATCTCAATTCCACAGGTAAACAATCCTGGAGTGTTTACCACAGACGCTCTATCCTTCCTTTCTATCCTTCCTTTCACTTGCGGCGTGTTCGTCCTGATGTGCTGAATACCTAGCTCTACCATCGCCTTACCAAAATTCGACAGGGAGATTTGTACTCCGTCCAGTTCCTCATCCAGCGTCATTTTTTCTTTCGGTGAACGAAATATCGTATGTTTATCCGTGTAAATTTCCATAGGCACTCCATATCTCATTATCCCCTCCCTCATTCCCCTCCCTCATTGCCAAGCTGTATCCTTCTGCACACTCGTTTCGTGGAAACACTGCTCCAGTTACGATACTGGTCGCGTCATCAATCACGGCGTGCAGGGCAAAGCGTCCAAACTCTTTTCTAAGCCATTCATATTATGGGAGGACATTATCACAGACGAACGACAAACACTAAGAAGATAGTTGACAAATCAACTGTTATCTATTATATTGTCCGCCAGAGGTGAATAACATGAAAAAGAGCATGATCAGAATCGTCACGATTCTATATAGGAAAAGCCAGTCTTATTTAAGCGTTGCGCTCAGCAAATATAACCTAACAACAGCGGAACAACCTTTTTTCGCGGCGTTACAGGTGTACGACGGTACTACTCAAGATGAACTCTCGGCACTTATCGGCGTTGACAAGTCAGCCACCGCCCGCACAGTAAAACTATTGGAAGGGAAAGGCTATGTTAAACGGGTGCAAGATGAAACTAACAGGCGGCAAAACAGAGTTTTTATAACGGATACAGCGAGAAGACTCTGGTTAAGTGTGGAACATGAACTGATTCATTTCAACGAACTTCTCACACAACATATCGACGCAGACAATCTAGAAATCACTTATAACACACTTTTGCAAATGGAAAAAAACGTCATTTATCTGTCTATAAATAAAAAAACTGCTGTTGAACAGGAGAGAGCAAGATATGGAAACGAAAACCGCCGCCGAAAATAACCCACTTGGGTACGCACCTATTTCGAAGCTGATTATAAAGTTCGCGCTTCCGTCCATCATCAGCCTTCTTGTAAGCGCAGCCTATAATATCACAGATCAGATATTTATCGGTCAGGTCATCGGTATACTTGGGAACGCTGCGACAAATGTCGCGTTTCCACTCACTATACTGACGACCGCCCTGGCTCAGTTGATAGGAGTGGGAGCCGCCGCAAATTTCAATATTTCGATGGGAGCGAAAAAACAGGACAAAGTGGAGGGCATAGTCGGAACGGGACTAACACTTATCTCAGTCTGTGGTCCGTTACTTGCGGCATTTGTGTTTCTGCTGAAAACTCCGATACTCTTGCTGTGTGGAGCAACGGATAACGTGCTGCCTTATGCTGAATCATACCTTGGAATAACAGTAATTGGCCTGCCGTTTTTCCTGTTTTCCCAAGCGGCGAGCCAGCTTATACGCGCCGACGGAAGCCCAACATATTTTATGATGTCCAATCTCACCGGCGCGGTTCTGAATGTTTTCCTCGACTGGCTATTTATGTATCCGTTAGGTTGGGGAATACAAGGCGCTGCTGCGGCAACCGTAATCGGACAAATTGTTTCGTTCTTAATTTGCGTTCGGTACTTCACGCGATTTAAGGCATTTAAGATTAAACTTGAAACTTGTCGGATAAAATTATCATACGTTACCGATATAGCCAAACTTGGAACATCCAACTTCATTAATCATCTTATTATGATGGTTGTCAACATTGTTATGAACAACACTCTTGCCTATTATGGTGCGCTCGCGGCATATGGCAGCGACATTCCTCTTGCCGTTTCCGGTGTCATTGCAAAACTTGACAGAATACTGATAGCGTTTACCGTTGGAATTGCGCAAGGCTGTCAGCCGATTCTTGGCTTCAATATGGGAGCAAAAAACTATGATAGGGTAAAAGGAACATACAAGAAGGCTCTTGTTGCAACGCTGTGCATTAGCATAATGGCATTTCTGGCATTTCAGTTATTCCCTCGGCAGATTGTCAGCATATTCGGCGTGGGTGACGAACTCTACTTCAGTTTTGCGAAGCGTTATGTGCGTATCTTTATGCTGATGGTATGTGTTTATGGCGTACAGCCGCTGTCGGTCAATTTTTTTTCAGGCATTGGCAATGCGCGGCAGGGAATTATGCTTTCCTTATCTCGGCAGGGATTTTTCCTGCTTCCGTTACTGATGATTCTGCCGATGATGTTTGGGCTTGATGGTGTTCTGTACGCTGGCCCGATAGCTGATTCGCTCGCCTGCGCTTTATCATTGGCGATGGTTTTCAAGAATTTCAAAGAGTTGGCGGTTTGGAATATGAATAAGGTGTAGTGGATCCAACGTGTTGGTGCGCTTTCCTGAAGGCACTGATATCAACGTTTAAAATCTATTCATTAACACGTTCAGTCCACTATCGAATAAGGAGCGTATGCGCAAATAAATATTTATGCATTCTTTGCTATATCGTTTGTGAATCTTTTCGAGAAAACGATAGAGGCGTTTTCTCCGGAATGGGCGATAAAGTGAGAAGGCACGAGATATCGACTAAACTACATTAGAATCACGCGATACGAAAGAAACCCCGGAAGGCATCGTAAAAAACCAAAGGATTCTCCTCGTTCGAGCCTATGAAATAGAGGATATAAGTGCTGACTAATCCTTATGTTTGCATGGTCGACCCTACATCGTCGCCGAGGCACGGGTACTGCTGATCAACATAAAATACTGGCATATCGCTCGTCTCAGAGAACAGAAAAAGGCGGAAAACAAAGAAATCGACGCAGCAAAGCAAATCCGGCGAAAGTGAAATTACAACAGATTCCGCCGGATCAGTCAATTGAGGTTACGGATGCCTTGCCGTTTTGCTCCGAAGGAACCAGCCGCATCATCGGATCGTTGGGAATAAAAAGTGACAGTAGAAATAAAACCAACAGCGAGACAAAAGCGCCTTAATGAAATTTTAGTTTTCGATTATAGGCGGAAGGATCTTGAAATTTTCGACATCAATCAACCCTTTATCTGTCAGTTTCCATTTGGGGCTCGTCGATAACGCAAGAAAAGACAGGTGCATAAAGGGAGCGTGTAAAATTCCTCCCAATTGCTCACGTACTATCTTTTCCAACGACTCGGTTTTATCACTTACTTCACTGCCCGTGAGTTCATCCGTTATGAGTCCTCCAATCGGCAAGGGCAAGTCGTCAAGGATTTTTCCGTCCCTGGCGACAGTGATTCCGCCCCCCATTTGGATGACATGGTTGACGGCAACTATGATGTCTTTTAGGTTTGTTCCGGCCGCTATAATATTGTGAGTATCGTGAGCTACGCTTTCCGCGATAGCTCCGTGTTTGAGGCCCATGCCTGTAAGGAAACATTTTCCGATGTTTCCGTTGCGCCCATAGCGTTCGACACAACACATAAATAAGATATCATTTTGTGGATCAGCCTGAACAATTCCCTTCTCGACCCGGAGTACAATCTCTTTTTTGTCGGTCAGATTTTGATCTGGAATGACGACGATACAGCGCCCCGTTACCTGCGTCGATTCCGAACTTATGGAGATGTCTTTTTCCACGACAGGTCCGCGCCTAACTGAATGTTTGACTGTATTGGGATACCGATAGGGTGGCATCTCGATAAGTAATTTGCCATTTTTGGCGACCAACTCACCGCTCAGGAACACAGCGCTGACTTTCATCTCTGCTAGATTCTCAATAATAGCTAAATCGGCTCTCAGCCCTGGGGCGATCGCTCCTCTGTCCTGCAATCCAAAATAATTCGCAGGATTAATCGTCACCATCTGGATTGCCTCTACTGGGTCTACTCCTTCACGGATTGTTCTTCGAACAATTTCATTCATATGACCGAGGTTTTGCAGGTCGCCCGCCATCATATCGTCTGTAGCGAGTATACATCTTCTGGAATCCATTCCGTCTTCCGTAACCGCCTTAATACACTCTGCCATATTCTTTTGGGTGGAACCTTCCCGCATAAATACATGAACACCTTGGCGGAGCTTTTCTACACATTCTGCCTTCGTCGTAGTCTCGTGACAGGACGTGCGCCCGCCAGTGGCAATAATATGCGCGGCCAATTCATTGCCGAATAAATCTGGAGCGTTACCGTCTACAACGCGACCTATGCCGCGAGCATAAGTAGTAGACGCGACTAAATCCGTGATGATTTCCGGGGTGTTCTTGTAGACGTGTTTCGCTATGGAGAATCCTTGCAGCTCACCGATACCGATAATATTGGGATAGTTCAGCAATATTTCCATGTCTTTTGAATTCACGTCAACACCTGCTGTTTCTAATGCCGGACAATCCGGAGCGAGCGCGGGAACAACCAGACGAACATAATTGGGAACAGTTCCGGCCTCGTCGGCCATAGCCATCATGCCGACTGGTCCCAAGGCGTTGCCAATTTCATGAGGGTCCGCAATCAAAGTAGTTGTTCCTGAAGGAATAGATAGACGAGAAAATTCTGTTATGGTAAGCATACTGCTTTCGAAATGCATGTGAGAATCAATAAAACCAGGAGACACATACATTCCCTGAATATCGACCACAAGCGTATCGGGTCCTATCATGCTTTCTACATCGCCGGCCATGAGGAGATATGGTTTTTTTATCGCAATGTCGGCCGGGTAAATTTCCCCTGTCAAAGTGTTGATGACGCTTCCGCCATGAAGTACCAGATCAGCGAAGCGATCATCCGACAACAACACGTCGATCAGGGCTCGGTAATCAAGAGCTTTTTTGATAGTTGTCACATTATTCAAGGGTTTCACTCTTTTCTTGGGTTATCGATCATATCCAATGGTCGTTTGTCTCGAATTTATCAACGATTCCTATAATTGCGGCATCGGCAGCGGAATCTTTTTTGTTTAAAGCGTTGCGAGCAGCAGTTCCAGTTGCGAAAATAACCAATTCGCCCACACCGGCTCCAACAGTATCGACCATCACTCGCGCTTCCTCAGTCGGGCGTAACGTCAAATTCAAAGGTTGTACGATCAACAACTTTGTTCCCACAAGGGTGGTATCCTTACGGGTAGCGACAACAGTACCGACAATTCTCCCCACATACATGCTGAAACATTCCTTTCCAAAGGGCTCATGGCACCGTTTTGCGCAGTGTAATTCCCGCTTCTTTGGCCGCATCAGCGGCCAAAGAAGTAATAATCGCGTCACGCGGCAGATCCCAAGTTGTGTTTTTACCCTTGAAAGAGTAAATATCCCCTTGGGTAACGACCATTTTTTTCTGCCGCTTTTCTGATACGTGAAGTTCTTCCGGTTTGATTTCTTTATTAGAGTCTTTTTTAGTTGGGCAAGGATTTATCTTCACCAGCTCATCCAGAAGAACGGCCAAGTATTTTCCGTTTGGAACCGATTTGATGCCCATATTCCCCAAATTCACCGCATAAGTGGCGTAGAGGTCTTTTAATGTGTTGTTTTTCGAGGCAGTTCCGTTTAGCGTCTTCAGACAATCGAGATTCACATATACGTCTATGCCATGCCAGATAGCTTGCAAAATGATCTTCGCGCATGCCGTATCTTGCAATCCGAGCGCGAGCCTCGCAAGCGAATCTTGAGAACACGCGGCTACCACGTACTTCCACGTTGGCCGCACCTTGTCCACGACATTATCTTCCAAACAATACTTATATTGAGGTTTCCATTTTAAGCAGCTAATTATCTGTGAAGAGGCTACCGCCGCGACGCGGTATCCAAATCTTGTCAAGGGATGCAGTACTCTAAAAAAAGGTAACGCTTCTTCTACAGATAAATCGGTAACGGCAAAGACAGAAGGTTTTCCGAAATCCTCATGGGCGTGCGCGTCCGACAAACCCTCCACATTTTGCCGTGTAACATCAACAATCGAGTGAGCGTAAGGGACAACTCGGGACAATATAGATTCCGTAAAAGACCTCTTATCCATCATTATTTGGCATTATTTGGCATTATTCGACATTATTTGAATTTGGCGAGGATCGTTTCCACGTCCGCGTGCGGTTTAGGAATGACATGGACAGACACCACTTCCCCGACGGCGCGAGCGGATTCGGCGCCCGCATCGGTAGCGGCTTTTACCGCACCCACGTCGCCGCGAATCAAAATCGTGACAAGGCCAAAGCCGACTTTTTCATATCCCACAATGGTGACACCCGCTGCCTTAACCATAGCATCCGCCGCTTCAATCGCGCCTACGAGCCCTCTTGTTTCAATCATACCCAAAGCCGAATTATCCATAATTGAGACCTCCATTTTCAAATACAATGCCAATCAGTTAAGCAAAACATCCTATCGCCGAGTAGTTGTAAAGTTTGGGCATAAGCTAATTTCAAGTTTTTCTTATTTTGAATTTAACCTACCGGTGAAGTCGGCGATGCGCTCCACAGCGATCTTCAAGTTTTCCAGCGAATTAGCGTAGGAAAGACGAATAAAGCCCTCGCCAAAGCTTCCGAACGCTGTCCCGCCAGCCGCAGCTACCCCACCCTCCTCCAACAAACGATTCGCGAAGTCGCCGGAGCTCAGTCCGAAAGACGAGATATTGGGAAAGGCGTAAAACGCGCCATGAGGCAGAACACAGTGGATGCCCTTAATTTCATTTAAAGCCGCGATCAAGTACTCGCGTCTTTCCTTGAAGGCGGCAACCATTTTCTTCACATCATCCTGGGGGCCTTCTAGAGCCTCAATAGCTGCCCACTGAGTCATAGACGCGGCGCAGGAGTTGGAGTTCGCCATTAGCATGGTCATGTGCCCGGCCAGTTCTTTGTTCATTACCCCGTAGCCCAGACGCCACCCAGTCATGGCGAAGGTTTTGGAGAACCCGTCTAAGATGATGGTTTGATCTTTTATTCCCGGCAGAGATGCGATGGAAAGAGGTTGTCCCTCGAAAACGATCTGATCATAAATCTCGTCGGACATGACGTAAATGTCTTTACCTCGAACCAGGTCAGCGATGCCTAGAATGTCCTCACGGGAGAAAACACCCCCTGTGGGGTTTCCTGGATTATTGACGATTATGAGCTTGGTTTTTTCGTTGATGTCGCGTTTTAATTGGTCCAGGTCCAGGCGAAAGTCGTTTTTCTCCAAAAGGGGCATGGGCACCGGCTTAGCTCCAGAGAACTTTATGACGGACTCATATATAGGAAAGCCGGGGTTGGGGTAGATCACCTCATCGCCGGGTTGGGTCAACATCAGCATGGTGTAGAACATGATGGGCTTGCCGCCCGGAACCACCACCACGTTTTCCATGTCCACATCCACTTTTTTATACTCGCGGCAGTGTTTCGCAATGGTCTCGCGCAAGGGTGGAATACCAGCAGTAGGAGTGTAGCCGGTCTTGCCTTCATTTAGTGCCTTGCAGGCTGCGTCGATGATGTTTTGCGGAGTCTTAAAATCTGGTTGCCCAATCTCTAGGTGAACGACGCTTTTACCATGAGCCTCCAGGGCGTTAGCTCTGGCCATGATGCTGAAGGCGGATTCTGTGTGGAGCAAATTCATTCTGTCGGCTATGCGGTTTTTCATTGTCAGACCTCCTTATTAATAAACGCGATTGATGATGTTATTGTTCAGGAACATCGCTAGATTGGCAGCGGAGATGTGCACCACTGGGCACGGCGGGCTAAATCGGCCCGGGCAAAAAGGATTTTTCGTATTTGTTGATAATTTTGTCCAGCTCACCGTGAGGACTGGCGATCACATGCGACCCCACGACTCGCCCAACACGATTACCGGCCACTTCACCAGCTTCTACAGCCGATTGCACCGCAGCCACGTCACCGGTTAAATTCAATGTAATGCTAATCATTTTGTCGACACCTATGACGCGGTCACAGCCTATCAATGTGACATCCGCGCTTTTTGTCGCGGCGTCTAGAGCCACCATAGCTGTGGATAAACCAATTGCTTCTATCAAGCCTAAAGCCATTTTATTTCACCCCTATCGCCTATGGTTTGCCAAATCATCTAAGCTGATCATCCGTGTCTCTTGAACAGGACCCTGTTTTTGGCAGCGGACAGTGCGGGCGAGGTCGGAAGAAGGATTTTTTCTTACTGGTTCGCGAATTTCTTGAATCAACATTGATTCTTCTTGCTCGGACAAATGCCCCGCAACGCTGTCGGTGCTTGGTGTACTACGCGCATTTCGCTTCGATAGATTACCCATGACTTTTAATGTCAGTGTGTTCGCCAATGTGTTCACCCGCCCAGTTCAACCAATTTATCCACTTCGTCGTTAGGCCGCGCAATAACATTGTAACTGATTACTTCACTTATACGACTGGCCGCTTGCTGTCCGCTTTCTACCGCTGCTTGTACTGCCGCAACATCTCCGGTGACAACAACCGCCACCAGTCCTGATCCCACAATCTGAAAATCATAGACCTGTACACTAGCAGCCTTCAACATGGTATCGAGAGCTTCAATGGCTCCTACTAGTGATCTTATCTCTACCGTTCCTAGCGCTTCTCTCACGCAGTCTCACCCCTTTGTTTCTTTTTTAGCGGCCCTAGATACTTGTTGATATCCAAACTGTTCTCAAAACCTGGAATTTTCGCGCGCGCGTAGTTTTGAGACGCGGCACCCAATGGTTTCGTCGCGTCAAATCCGAGTTTGTCGGTCATTCCACGTTCCAGATGAGAAGCCTCCAAAGGAGACCCCAGAGCGCCCGCTATCATAACCAAATCCGTCGAGGCTTGAAATCTAGATGAGATGGCGAATTCCACATCCAGTGGATCGAAAATATCGACATCTTCGTCAACTACGACTACGTGCTTTATATCTTTGTAAGCGCCCAGTGTTGTTATGATCGCGCTTTTACCGTCTCCTGGACTGCGTTTTCGGATCGACACCACCGCGTTCAACCTGCACCCACCTCCGATGGTGAGATTGACATCCAGAACATCCACAACGCTACTGAGAGCCGCGTACAATTCGGCTTCTTTTATCATTCCATATACAAGATGTTCTTCACGGCAAGGAAACGCGTGTTGAAATATGTAGTCATTTCTATGAGTAACGGTCGTAATTTCCATGAGAGGAGACGTTCCCAGCTCACTATAGTATCCCATTAATTCCGCAAACGGACCTTCTTTCCCTTTCCTGCCTGGATGTATCACACCCTCAAATACAATTTCCGCGTAAGCGGGAACCTCAAAATCAATGCTACGGCATCGGACTAATTCAAGCGGCTCACCACGCATAGCGGAGTCTACGGCGTATTTATCCAACCCATATTTTTGAGAACCAATCTGAGAAGACAACAAAAACGCCGCGTCGTATCCAAGAATAACGGCACATTCCAATGTCTTGTTGTTTTTTTCGCATTCCGTCAACATATTGAGAAGATGAGGGGAGGCACCCGACACCAAGACGTTTAAAGAATTACCCTCATTGACTTGAAAACGACGTACCGCCATATGTGTACACCTAGAATCGATGTCTCGATACGCGATGATGCCAGCCGTGATATAGGGACCGCTGTCGCGCTCGTTTGAAATGGGAAACGGGCACAGGGCTCTTAAATCAATATTACCGCGGATGACATTCTCTTGAACAGGCCCTTTGTCGATAATGCGAGGCTTCCCAGGGTTAGCAACCGCATTCATGATTTTAAAGATGCGATCTTCCAAAGTCGTATTCAATAAATCACATATAATTCTCCTGTTTCCGTAAAGGGCCCCGGCTACACTCACTTTTGAACCTGTAACACTGCTGAACAATATAGGCTGTTCATTGCGAAAGTGGGATAGGACCGCACCGAGTTCAAATTTGGGATCGACAGGCACGGAACAAGTGACTAAGTCGTCGTTTTTTTTCAGTCGATCCAGCACTGCCCGCAACATTTGCTTTTCGGATGTCATATTTCCCGTCATATTTCCTCACCATTCCAACGTCGATAGGTTTGGTTTTCAATTTTCAACTGATCGAGAATTTTCCCCACCATAAAACTCACCAGATCGCTGATATCTTGTGGATGATTGTAAAAAGCAGGACTGGCAGGCAAAATGACAACTCCCATTCTTGCAAGCCTCAGCATATTTTCTAAATGAATGGGGTTATACGGCGTTTCTCGGACAACCATAACCAGCCTACGCTGTTCTTTAATACAAACGTCCGCTGCTCGTGTAAGTAATGAATCGGAAAATCCATTTGCGATAGCGGACAAAGTTTTCATTGAACAGGGAACAACAGCCATGCCGTCCGATAAATAGCTACCGCTGGCGATGGCGGCACCAAGATTATGGTTGTCATGAAACACGTCACAATATTCCTTTAACTCCTGCAAACTGACCCCGCACTCGTGTTCCGTAACATTCACGCCCATATCCGATACCACAAGATGTGCTTCAATTTCCATTTCTCGAAGCATCTTCAGCAAAGCCAAGGCATAAATCGAACCGCTACCGCCTGTGATACCCACTATAATCCGCATGTCCCCCATCCCCTATTGCGTTCAGCAAAATGACTTTCGGGACTTTCATTTAAATCTCCATAAGATGCGTCTCTAAAATTTGACTTTGACGAAAATCTTCCAAACTTAATGAATACAGGAAACTTTGAATGACCGCTTCGAGCTTGATGGGTCCCACAAGCTGAGAACCTGTGACGGATACGCCAAAGCGTTCAGCTTCTCTGCGGCAAAAGTCAAACACACGCTGAATAGGAGTATTCATGCAGTCGAACATGTTCATAGACACGACTACGCCTTCATGTTCAGGAAATTTTATCCCAACCGCGCGGATGGAGGAAAACCCACCGCTGGGACCCCGTACCGCTTTGGCTATATCTTTAGCAATATTGAGATTTTCTGTGTTGAGAAAAATATTGTAGGCTGTCAATCCGTTGGCTTCACAACTTACAATGGTGCCACCCGCTTTATCGTTCAACAGACCATCAATGCTGTAATCCGGTTTTCTTCCCTCATATTCCTTCACTCGCTCAGCGTCTGATTGGGTGTCCAACAACAATTGGCGCAAGCCTTCGTATTGCCCTTTCCGAATATATGCGAAAGACGCTCTTTCAGGAGTACGCGCGTTTTCACCGGCAAAAAACACCGGGATTTTGGTTTTCTCAAAAAACTCCTTGCCAATCTCTTCTGCCAGAGAAGCGCATTCTTCCAGAGAAATGTTCAAAAAAGGAAAAATAGGCAGAGTATCCTGGGCTCCTATACGTGGATGACTTCCTTTTTGAGCGCTCATGTCGATTAACTCCGCCGCTTTCGCTCCCATGTTGACCAGGGCTTTTTTAACCGGCTGCGGTTCACCGATAAACGTAACGACAGTACGGTTAAAATCATGTTCCGGTTCGACACTGATCAACTTTACCCCGGAAACTTTAGATACTTCTGCTGTGACCTGATCGATGATATTTTTATCTTGTCCATTACTGAAGTTGGGAACAGCAAGAACATATTGTTTTTTCTCGGACAACACAAACGCCTCCAGTTATTGCCCCCGGCTTTGCGGGGGCGTCAAATTTGGTTACGATCCTTATAATTGTTCAAGCTCAGGAGGGCAGAGCCCATTTGGCCAAAAGCGGCCTCACTGGCCCCCATTCTTATTCTTCTTATTCTTCCAGCAAAGCGATCGCTCGGATAGGCGATCCCGAACCATCACGGATTTTTAGGGGCAATCCGAAAAATAAAAAGCGCCGCCCCACTAAAAGATGAAGATTACAGAGATTTTCCGTATTCGTTATGCCATATTCTCCACAGATCATATGTCCCGAAAAATCCAAATCTTCAGTATGATCAATAGACGGAGCATCCACGCCGATGTTGACCACGCCGTTTTCGGCAAGCCACTTTGCTCCCTTGTAACTGAGTCCGCTATAGGTAGTTTGCCATTTTTCCGTACCGAAATTATGGTCGTAGTGGCCGGTATACATCAAAAATATGTCTCCTTGCCGAAGTTCCTGCCTGGATTTTTCGACCGCGGATTCCAGGTCTTTGGGTTCAATGTAACGATTGACTGGAATGCTGGAGAGATCCACACAAATCGCGCTTCCCCAAAAATATTCAAGCGACATATGGTCAATAGTAAGTCCGCCGGGCTTAAACTCCGACACGGCGTCCGTATGGGTGCCGGCGTGTTCACTGATCAAGAGATTCCGGGCGGAAAAACCCAGCGTTTTGCTTCCTGTTTTTTTCATGTTTTCTTCATAGGACATGTTGGTCATGATAAAAGTGGGCTGGTGCATCGGGAATATGGACATGCCCTGATAAATGTCCTGCGACAAATCCACTAATTTCAATGGCATATGACTTCCTCCAAGCAATAACATTAAACAACAAAATAAACGCCCAGGGGACAACTCGACTGAATAAAATCGAAGAAATCGAATTGTCCCTGGGTGCTCCATGCCTTACTCTTCTTCTTTCAATAGGATATTCAGTATGAAAGCTACGATTGTACCTGCGGAAATACCGGAAGAAAACAGTGCTTTCACGATACCGGGAAGCCCCTTTACCATTGCGGGCCAGCTCTCTATCGTCTCAGGAAGACTTGATATGAGTTCCGGACGCATGGTAACACCCAGTCCTATTCCGATTGCCGATGCGATGATCAGCATATTCCGGTTGTTGAACTTGACCTCCGAAAGCGATTGGACACCCGCAGAAGCCACTGTACCGAACATGAGGACTCCTACCCCTCCTAACACCGGAGGAGGCATGATGGAAACCACGGTAGCGAGCTTTGGAAACAGGCTCAGTATCACGAGCATGACGCCTGCCGCGATGGCGACCGATCGAGACGCGCATTTCGTGAGTGGAATAAGCCCCGCGTTTTGACTGAAAGTCGCAACAGGCCCAGAACCCAGTATGGGAGAAATCAGAGATCCAAAGCCATCAGCGCGAACGCCATCCGCAATGATCTCATCGGTCATTTCGCTCTGCGTCATATTGCCGATACTCTGTACAACCCCTACCGTTTCAATGACGGTGACTAAATATCCCGCAATAAAAGGAATCACGAACTTCGGGTTGAAGTCGACGCCATATCGAAAAACCTGAGGCATGGCAAACCACTCCGCTGCTGCCACCTGACTGAAATCCACTAGGTCAAGAGGAATGGAAATCAAGTACCCTACAACAATTCCAATAAGGATGGAAGCGTTACTAATAATCCCCTTGCCATAACGATTCAATAAAATTGCAACTAAGAACACAAAGGTGGCAAGCATGATATTGATTGGAGCACCGTAATTGGGAGATCCTACACCACCTCCGACCCAGTCGAAAGCGACCGGCATGATCGTTACGCCTATGAGGGTGATCACCGTTCCAGTGACAACCTGTGGGAAAAATTTCATCAATGGTTTGACGAAATAACTCAAAAAGATCTCCAGTAAGGCCCCCAACATGGATGCGCCGAAATAGCCTGCCATACCGCCTCCCATCGTATTGATGATGGTATAAGCCGGCGGGACGAAACCAAAGTCGGTTCCCATGACAGTAGGCATCCCTGTGCCCACACGAAATGGTTTTTTGAATATGCCGCGGGACTGAATGATAGAAACAATCCCCGAACATAGCAACGCAGCGCTGATAAGGTAACTGGTTTCATGAACGTTCAGACCCGCAAACCCCGAAAGGACAAACGGCACTGCCACAATGCCCCCAAACGCGGTGACGATATTTTGGAACCCCAATAAACATGTAGTCAGAAACGGAGGTTTGTCTTCAAGGCGGTAATTTAATTTGATATTGGACATTCCATCTGCTGTTTTGTCCGTATGTGTCATTATTGCCTGGTCGTCTGTTGCTTGCATAGTGAATTCTCCTTCGTGTAGAAAATTTTCAGCAATCAAAATGCAACTAACGAATGAGACATCAAGTAGGAAGCAAAAAACAGTATACGCATAAAACATCTGGATAAACATATACAAATAAACGTGCTATCGCAAGTTCTTCTGTACGATGACTCAGGTGTTTTTTGAAAGTTATTCTCTAAAGAAACGCTTCTTAAACAAATATTTTTAAGAATAGAGCTTCTTATACTCCTCCAACGTAAGCACTTCGCCAAAAATGCCAATATCGACAAGCCCGGCTTGGTGCATCTCCTCCGTTTTAGACGCTGTGCAGTCGCTGATGCAGCGAACCTTGTACGTGTGATAAAGCGCGTCCGAAGCGGTGGAACGGACGCAGACGTTCGTCCAGGTTCCCGTGACGACCACTGTGTCGATTCCTTCTTCCCTCAGGAACAAGTCGAGATCCGTGTATGCGAAGGAGCTGTGTCGTCTTTTTTGAACGATGTAATCGCCCAGCTCTTCGTTGGGGCGTAGTTCGTCGATGAAGTCCGATCCCCATGTGCCTTTAACCGCGTGAACCGGACGCACGCGAAAATCTTTATCGTTTTTCCGGTGCGCTTCCTCGATGAAGACGACTTGAATGCTTTTTTCGTGGGCAAATTTGATCAGATCCTGAAGTTTGGGAATAATCGTAAGGCCAGCCGGACAAAAAAGCGCGCCTTTCGGATCGGCAAAATCGTTGAGCATATCAATAATGAGAATCGCGTCTTTACTCATTTCTTCTCCTTCTCCTTTTCCGAGATTGAACTAGAAAATCAATTTCCGCGGTAAAGAACTGATGGTTTGGCGCTTGACATATTTCCCAAAGCCAGATTGGGCTACGATTCCTTTTTCTTCCGTAAATACGTCTTCGCCCCGCACAATGGTCCGTACAACTTTGCCCTTGAGTTTCATTCCGTCCAACGGAGTGTATTTGTTCAGACATTGAGTCTTCTTTTCGTCGATCGTCCACTCTTTTTCCAAGTCGATGATCGTGAAATCTGCGTCGGAACCGATGGCTAACGCTCCTTTTTTGGGGTACAGGCCGTAATGTATAGCGGGAGATGCGCAAAGAATCTCTACAAGGCGAGAAAGCCCAATGCGCCCCTTGTTGTAGCCTTCACTCACGATCACCGGTACCATCGTCTCCACGCCAGGAATCCCAGGAAAGGCGGTCCAAATGTCCATGCCCGCTTTATCTTTTTCCTCTTCGATACTGTAAGGCGCGTGGTCGGTGGCGATAAAGTCGACGCTCCCATCCGCGATACCTTTCCATAACATCGCATTGTCTTCAACGCGGCGGAGCGGAGGAGCTATTTTGGCGAAAGCCCCGTATTTCGTCATGGCGTCTTGTGCGTTCAAAGTTAAATAGTGCGCGCAAGTTTCGGCGGTGACTTTCAAGCCTTTTATTTTCGCTTCACGAATCAATTCGGCGCCAATTCCCGTGCTCATATGCACAACGTGGAATCGAGCGTCTGTTTCTTCGCTGTAGCTGATGCAGAGCTGTATCGCCACTTTTTCCGCGAGAATCTTTCGTGCTTCCGCCCACGCCGGGCCGTCTTTCCGTCCTGCTTCTTTTAATTTGTTCACATAGAAATCGCATATAGCGAAATTCTCGCAATGAACTCCGACCGCAAGACCTGTTTTTGCGATTGCCGCAAAGCACTCCAGCATTTCCGGATCAGTGACGCGAGGATAGCTAGGCACAGAGGGAGTCATGTAAACTTTGAATGCGCACACGCCAGCATCAGCCTGTTGCTGTACGACATCTAAAGCCCCATTGCGGACGTCTTCACCAGTGACCCCTCCCCACAAGGCGAAATCGACGATGGCTTGGGGTTCAAGGTGTGATAATTTGTAATTCAAATTATCAACGCTACGGACTGACGGTACACTACAGCAAGGCATGTCGATAATCGTGGTTACGCCTCCGGCGGCGGCCCCGCTGGTTCCGGTCAGAAATGTTTCGCGATGGGTAAAACCTTGATCCATGAAATGAGTATGAGAATCGATACACCCTGGCAAAACCAACTTGCTCTGCGCGTCCACGGTCCGTTTTGCCTCGATCTGCGCGTTCGCGAGGAAGCCGACAATGATTCCCTTGTCGACCAAAATATCCGTAATCACCGTTTGCTCTCCGTTGGGAACAGCCGCGTTTTTGATGAGAAGATCGTAACTCACTTAATCAACACTCCTTCTGTCATGATTGATTTAGATCTTGCCAGTATCTTCAAAGCGCTTAACAGAGGAAATTAGCACAAGAGCACACGCCTCCCTCTTTGAGTCAACTTTTTTGAAGAGTTGATTTCAACAAATATTCTTTCAAAACTTTGGCGATTCGCAATATAGATTCAATCGAGACATACTCGTCTGGCTGATGGAAGAACATCTCCTCCCCCGGACCGATAATGATGTACGGTACGCCAAGTCGAGGAACAAATATTGAAGCGTCGGTAAAATACCGTATCCCCGTCGTTTTCCATGACATTTTTAGTTTTTTGTAGATTTCCGCGAAAGTACATATCAAAGGCGCGTTTTCATCCATACCTAAAGCAGGGCGGTTCTGAGTGACATCGTAAGATATTTTTAATAGATCGTTTTCGCGCATCTGATCTTGAGCGATAGTATTTATTTTTTCGAGTATAGAAGTATGGTCGATGCAGGGAGAAGTTCGAATGTCGAAAGAAGCCTTGGTATATTCTGGAACGACGTTTGAATAATTGCCGCCGTGAAGGCTGGTGATTGTACAGGTCGAGTGGCCTAAAAGCGGATATTTCCCTTTTTTATGGAGCCATTTTGCAATGTTTTGAGCGAACAGGGCAGTTTGTTCGATGGCGTTGACTCCTTTATCTGGCATAGCGGCATGAGCGCCACAGCCCCTGGTTTCCACCGACAACCAAAGTGTTCCCTTCTCAGCCAAACCTATTTTTTCATTTGTAGGCTTGACCACCACAATCTCTGTCGCCTTGTCGAGATATCCGCCATCGCAAAGGCTCTTCGCACCGATTCCACCGTTCTCTTCATCCGCGGTAAAACAGAGCTGGATGTCTAGGACAGGCCGGAAATTATCTTCCAAAAGATTGAGAGCCGCTAAGAGGATACTTGTGACGCCCCCCTTCATGTCCGCGGCACCGCGACCATAAACTCGATCTCCATCGTGAAAAGCGGAAAAAGGTCCATATTGCCATTGGTGTCCGACATCGACACCCACCGTATCCAAATGACCGACAATCGCTATGGAGTGACTTCGATTTTTTCCAGGCAGGGTTACAATTAAAGAAGCTCTGTTATTCCCGTGCTCAAGAACAATACATTCAACGGGATACGTGCTGAACAAATCACATAGATAAAGCACAGCGTCTTTTTCGTCGCCGTATGGCTGAGGAGTTCGTATTCGTATCAATTGCCCCAAAATGTTTATAGCGCTCCGTTCTTCAAATTCCACTTGAAAAATCCCCTCTAGGTGTGTCGCCTTTTGATTTTGGGAAACTCTCGCTTTATACTGAACACCATTACTTACTTATTCTCAGAAACACTTGAAGTCGAAAAAGTTGATTGATGTTCACAAGGTAGATGGAAGATTAAGTATCATAATCATAAGAAGATGTTCTACAAAAGTCTTTGTCCATGAAGGATAAAATTTTTAAAAAAATTTTGCAAAAAACTACAATAAATTTCACCAAATTTCGCCATTCTTAATCATGGCAGAGCTTTATAGAGATATAGAGTCGGTTGATAATTGGATGATCATGATCTTTCAATTTGGTTTCAATTTGGAAATAGTCATAATGACGATGGGTAAGCACACGGAGAATTTAGGAGTGTTCCTGAAGTCTGTATATACGGAGGGCAAGAGAGAGGTTAAAACGTTCTTCTGAATTGGCTGGGTCAATGTTCAAAAGTTCCCAAATTTTGGCAGCTCTGTATTTGACAGTATTGTAATGCAAAGCAAGTATATGAGCAACCTTTTGTAGATTTCCACTGTTTTCTTCTATGCACAAGAGCGTTTGCAAAAGTTCTCCGTTTTTGCCGTGATCCTGGATGATGGGAGCCAATGTTTGACGACAAAAATCCGTAGCTGCATCGGTATTCGCCATCGTCGCCAATAAACGGAGCCCGCCTAACTGATTCCAAAAAACAATCTTTTCTTTTTCTTTTCCGGGAGAGCTTTCCAGAATCATCAATGCCTGCCGCGCTTCTTGGTAGCTTTTGTGGGCAAAAAGCGGTGATTTTCGACAATCCCCGACAGCGGCGATTATTTCGACTGCATATCGGTCTTGTATATCTTTGCGCAATGCGCCTAAAACTTCACGTAACCTGTAATGGAAGTGTCGTAAGTCATTCGCGTCGGGATTATAGGATAGAAGGAAAACAATAGAATGCGCTTCCTGCGAAAAGATAGATTGGGGAAAAAAGGCGCGGATTCTGACACAGGAAAGTTCCCAAAAGTCATGTGTCGCTAAATCTTTTTTGCCGATATATTTTCGAGAGAGAGCAATAATCAGACATATGACTCCACCGTCGAGTTGCCAATGAAATGTTCTGGCTCGATTGATCAATTCCTCTTGATGTACGATCCTGTTATACAAGAGATCTTGAACAAAATTGTTCCGGTATTCACTTTCCATCTTTTCTTGAAGTATTGTCTGCCTGTAAATCAACTGTATGGCCGCTAAACTGTTAACAAGGTTTTCTTCTTTAGTTTTTTCGGACGACGGAGAGGTGTTCAACAAGAGATAACCCAACAATTGGCAGGACAAACGGACCTCTTGAAACGCATAAAGCCGCATCAGTTCTTTTAAAGGATAAGTCGTAGCGCGTTCGCAAAAAAGTGGGGCGCCGGAACAAAATACGGCACCCGTCCGCATATCTTTCCAAGCGACATCAATACCGATATCTTCGCGTATGGCTTTTAAAAGTTTGTGTATGTCTTCTCCTTCTAACAAAATTTCTAGAAAACACGCAAAGGAATTCATGAAAGCACTTCCTCAGCTCAAAAATACACCATGCAATGCAGGAGTCAATATGCTGTTGTGCTGCTTTGCATTTTTAGAGGAGTAATAAAATCCGCCAGGCGACCGGAGGTTCGAAGTGAGTCACCCTAACTACCATAGTCGTCTGTATCAATATACGAATCTGTTTTTGAATACCGCATCGGTTTTCCCGTGCTGAATTTGAATCTCTGTTTTGGCAGCGTCGAGTTGGCTTTGGAATTTGAGGGCAGTATTTGTATCTGTAATGCTCGGAAGGTTTATCGTCACGTTCATGATCGCGCCCAGCGCGGCGAGATGGGCACATTCGATAGCCACTCCGCAATCACTGAGAACATTATCGTGCGCGACACTTGCCACGCTCTCCAAGAGTTTACAGCAAGTTATGGACAATTGTGTCGTCTCCATCGGTATTTGTGTTGCCTCAACCATTGCTGCCTCGATTTCCTTTTTTCGGGTCTCTTGCTCGTGCTCAGATGTTTTGGGAAGTTTGTAGGCTCTCATGACTTTGTTAAACGCGTCCGTGTCCTCGTCGGCCAGCTCAATAAAGCGTTTTTGCGCGATTGCTAGACTGTCCATCACTTCTAGAAGCAAATCGGAGGCTTCCGTTTTATTGGATCGTTGTAAAGTGAGCCCACATACCATTACGCCAAGCCCTGCAGCAAATGCCCCATTCACGGCCGAAATCGTTCCGCCGCCAGGGGCCGGAGATGACGATGCCAGTTCAGAAACAAATTCTTTCATAGATAAGTCCATTAACATGCTATTCTCTCCTTTATAATTTTGCTTTATAATTTTGCTTTTTATTTACGCGTAACAAACAACAGCGCCCCGTCTTTATTCGGAGAGAATTTAGCTTCCTCCAAAACTTTAAAGCTGCGCAGTTCAAAGCAACGTGTAAAAAAATCTTAGACTACAAAGAAGCAATTTACTGACCCCTCGGTCGATAAATTACTCCCTTGTAGCCTAAGACGATTAGGTCGTCCGGTCGAAACGTTCATACCAAATCAATGAACTTATACAAGAAAGTTATCAAATATTTTATTTTAATTTATTCTAACATCCCCAATTTAAATGTCAAGCAATTTATGTCGTTCTGTCGTTTTATCGAATTTTTCTTAACCTATTGACATTGGTTATCTTTTATTTCATCATATTGAGTTGTAGGTTTACCGCATGAAAGAGTCCTGCATTTTTTCCAGGACTCTTTCATTATGAAGGCGGCGTGGAAGTCTGGAGCTCCGACCCGACGGACGCGGACGGCTTTAGGGTTTATCACCATAAAGAGCTTGCCGGGCTTTCGTATCCAACAGGTGAAGCCTTGGGTGGCGTGGGACTTGGCCCGGAAATGTTGAAGGAGTTTATGAACATCATATAAACATCAAAAAACGTGCGGACACGGACGTATTTGATGAGATTTTTGATGAGATTATCGAAGAATATAAAAAAACCGCTTGCTTGGTGAAGGTGACCACCAACTGCTAGGTCATTCTCATTTGGTACAAGGCGAGATATTCGAGGAATGCCAATTGATGAGCGACGGTCTGTTTTGCGGCAATGAAAGCGGCTATCGTGACCCGCGCGCGAAAGAGTTTCGGGATGGCGCAAAGGATTGGACGCTGCTTTTCCAGATTGATTCCGACGACAATGCCGATGTTCTGTGTGGCGACTGCGGCATGGCGTATTTCGCCATTCGTAAGGCCGACCTTGCTGCCAGCGACTTCTCGCGGGTATGGGCGATGTTCCAGTGCTGCTGGAGCGGCGGTAACTGAATTGCAAACTTTGCGTAGTAGGCGTTCCCGAACCGTACCAAGATCAGAAAGAACGAAACCACTGCCAAAAGACCAACACTCACACCGATCCACTTCGCGGACCGACAGTACGAAACCCTGGATGGATGCGTGCATAGCGAGGAATGTTGGAGATGCCCACCGCGATCATCATATTGAAAATATTGAAAAGCCCCGTTCCAAGGGAGGCTGTGATAGCTATGGCGAGAAGATGCGATTCTCATCCAAGCTCATCCAAGCTCATCCAACGGCTGAAGCCGTTGGCTTTCTCATCGCTTTATCGTAACCCTGAGTGAATAGAAAGTATTTAAACACCTGAATCAACTGCTTTGAACTCTACGGGGTCATCCGCGCAGGGCAACATAATTGCCACCACTAAGCCTCCCGATTGGGCGTTCGATGCTTTGATAGTCCCGCCGTGTTTTTCAACAATACGTTTTGTTATCGCCAATCCGAGCCCGACCCCTCCCCGGGAACGTTCTCTTGCCTTTTCGGTGCGATAATATGGTAAAAAAATTTTCTCTAGATCTTCTTCCGAAATGCCTTTCCCATAATCTCTGATATTTACTGTGACATTATTACCTTTCCGATATGTATTTATTTCAATTCCACTTGATGACTCTGTATAATGGATAGCGTTATGTATTACGTTTCCTAGTGCCCGATTCAGAAGTATTACATCTCCTATGACGGCAACCTTTTCAACATTTACGGTAATAAATTTCTTTTTTTCTCCCTCCTTTTCCTCTTTCATTCGGTGTTCCGTATCGCTCCCAAACTGGACATCCTCAACGATGGAATTTATTACTTCATCCAGTTCTACAATTTCAGACCGCAGATTCATTTCGTCGGTGCGTGTTAGGGTCAGAAGTTCCTCTACCATCTTGTCGATACGCCTTATTTCCAACTCTATGCGGTCAATATACTTTCTAGGTTCTGTGCAGGATTTGTCCCGTAAAAGTGCGGAAGCAACCTCCATACGTTGTAAGGGAGATCGGATTTCGTGAGAAATATCGCTCAGGAGCCTTTTTTGAGATGAGATAAGATTTTCTACACGTTCGCCCATATTATTGAAGCGTCTGCCCAAGTCGGCGATCTCGTCACCGCGCCCAACTACACTCTGCCCTACTCTTGCGGATAAATCTCCGTTCGCCAGTTGAAGCGTGGTGCGTTGAAGTTCCGCGAGCGGAGTCATGAAATTACGCACGAGCATGAAGCTAAAAATGGCACAGAGAACGGCCACCATCAGAAATACCTCTACGTTGTGCCTTCTGGGGCCTGGCTTCGAGCCCACAACAATTTTTGTCCGGTCAGAATGTGAAACGGATGAAACGACAATTGGAGCCGGTGGATACTGCGTGTTGTCCGTTTCTTTCAATATATGTTCGACGAGCCACTCCGAATCAGGCAGGTAAAAATTTTCCCCATTTCGCCGAACACAGATCTTTAAGCCGCTCGCGTTTTCCATTGATTCCAGCCACGACATCAGAAGTTCACGCGGTATCGGTTCAGCCTGTTTTGCAAGTTCTGAAACGCTCCATTGCATATGGCGCATGACTCCCAACGGCATACCACTGCGCTGATCGCGGATCATACGGGACAGGGTGAAGAAAACGATGGGGAGAAAGAAGACCAGCAACATGGTGAGATATATTTTCCAGAACAGAGAAAACCTCGTTATTTTTTTCATAATAAAATAAAAAATCCCTCCCGGATAAAACCATCACGTCTCTTTTTCGGAGAAAACGTAGATGAATCCCTCGCCTCTTAATGTTTTGATGCGTTCACTTCCACAGGGATAAAGACCAATTTTGTGCCTCAACCGGCTTATATGTACACTCAGGCTCCTGTCAAACGGAGAGTGAGAATGTCCCAGAACACTGATGGACAACTGTTCCAAGGATATTTTTTTACCCGTGCACGAAAGTAGAGCTTCGAGCAACCTGAACTCGACGTTCGTGAGTGAAATACCGCGCCGTCCAATTCTGACGGAACGGGACCGAAGATCCATTTCGAGGTCTTCTACTCGCAGGATATCCTCTGAGGTCATTTCGGATAGACTGCCACGACGGAGCACGGCCCTGATCCTGGCCGAAAGCTCCCGCGTATCGAACGGCTTGCAGATGTAATCATCCGCTCCTGTTTCGAGCCCCACTATTCTGTCCAGCGGATCTCCTTTGGCCGTCAGCATGATCACCGGTATTGGCGAGGTATTCCTGATTTCTTTCAGGATCTCGAAACCACTGCGGCCCGGCAACATGACGTCCAGGACAATAATGCCATACTCCCCATCGGCCAGTATCTCAAGCCCTTTATTTCCAGAATGTGCGTATGAGAACCCAAAACCTTCCATTTGAAAATAATCTCCGAGCAACGCGCAGAGTTCCACGTCGTCGTCGATCATAAGTATGCTTTTAATTCTCTCTGCCTCCCCCTGTTTTTACATGTCGAGACGTCCTAATCATTAAAACACATCGCACGACTGTCTTTGCATTTCTTTACATTTTATGACATTATTTTACGTTTTTTTGCCGCATGTTAACGTTCTCCGTTCTATTCTGAATGTACGTTGATTGAGGCATTTTTTGAGGTTTTGAGGAAGTCCATTGATGTTTTTATTAATTGATGTTTTTACAAAATTTTATAACGGGAGGACATCATTATGAGCGTCAGTTCTATATCGAGCAGCAGTATACAGTGGGAGGAATATCTTGAAAGACAGAAGAAATTACAACAACAGACAACACGCGAGGTAGTATCGAACGGGTCGAGCGGAGCCGCTAGTGTGCCAGCAACGAACCCTGCGGAACTTTTAGCCGAACTTCAGTCGTTACAGGAAGATCCTGAAAAATTAAAGGCTAGAGCCTACGAAATGGCGCTTCAAGTGGCGAACGAAGCAGAAAACGCCAATGGTCCGCACGCAAAGATGCTCAAAGACCTGTCATCCGAACTCAGCGCCATAGCGGAAAGCGGAGATCTGTCCGCACTGGAGGAAAAAGTCTCCCAAGCCTCGTCGAGAGCAAAACCCGCAGGCATGAAATTTTCTGGCCCCGGCGGCATGAGCGGAGGCACGGGTGCCTCCATAAAGTGGATTGAGGCCCTTGTGGACGAAGAAGATGAAGACGACGAAGACGACGAAGTTTCTCTCACTGAGACGCTAGAAGAATACCTCGCCGAGCTAGAGGAAAATGAAAGCGACGAAAGTTCCGGCGCAGCTCTAAATCTGAAGGATATTGCGGCCGAAAATGCGGCAGCGAAGCTGCAAACTCGACTGACGAGTCGTTGGATCGAGATTTACGCCCAACAACAAGCACAATATTCCCAACTCAGTCTTTCGGCGTGAATTCGACGGAGGTACGTTAAAATGGCCATGTCCATTACGGGCATTGTGTCCGGCATAGACTGGGACAGTATGGTGTCAGAATTGCTCGAGAAAGTGAAACAGCCTGCTTATGTAATCTTGGATAAGCGGGACAGACTTGAGCGGACGAAAACCCTTTGGGAGGAACTCCAGGTCTCCATGCAAGCTCTGCAAAGCGCCCTGTCGCCCTTGAAGTTAGTCTCCACCTTCAAGGCGAAGGAGGTTGAAATCGAGAGGCTCGACCGCAACACCTCGTATAAGGGAGTTTTGACTGCGACCGTCAACGCGGATGCTGCGATCAACATCCACGAACTGGAGGTTGTGCAGTTGGCTAAAGCCCAAGTCAACCGTTCTAACCAGTTTTCGTCCGTCACGAGCCAATTCGGCAATATTTTGGGATCAAGCAGTTCTTATTTCTACATAAACGCCGGCGGGCACAAAGTACGTATTGACGTAGCCTCGACGGATACGCTGACTTCCCTCACGGACAAGATCAACACGCAGCTCAAGACCCAGAGTTCCCCCGTCGGAGTAACGGCGAGCGTCGTGGATAACAAGCTCGTCCTTAAAAGCGACAACACGGGTTTGGGAGATACGACGCACACGGCGACAATAACGCGATCCGTCAACTCTTATGACACTGTGTTTTTCAGCACGAGCTCCGACAATACCGACTCCACCTATGACCCTCCTACTTACACCCTCGACATGGAACTGGGCGGCGGTTTCGGCGAAGGGAGGATCACCATTATGGGCGCAGATGGCACAACTTACACGTCGGGCGTAGATTTCGACGTTGTGGGCGGCGACTCTGTACGCTGGAGAATTTTGGATCCAGTGGTCCCCCCTCCAGGAGCCCTTTATTATGACACGTACACGGCGTATGCGGGAGACACGTTCTCGATGACGGCGACGCGTTCTTCAGATGGCAACGTGGATTCGTTGGTTTTGCCTTTCACGCCAAAGTCCGGAGGCGAGGTAAATGTCGAATTCGGAGGTAACACTTATTCCTCGACGGACGCGAATCCTGTTTTTCAAGTCACTTCCGATGGCTCGATACACTGGTTAGACACCAATAAACCGGTAGATGGAGAGAGTTACAAGGTAACCTATATCGCCGCAGGAGATGAAAGCGTTACTCTTGAGATCACACGCAATAATAAAGACGAGTTGTCAGTAAACTACGCCGATATCGTGGGAGGAACCACCACGATCCAGCAATCAGGAAGCCGGGTCTGGAGAGAAGGGATCGACTTCGACATCGTGCAGGATATCAACGGTAAGGCAGTAGTCCAGTGGTACACGGGAGGAGCCGGAGATGCCCCAGAGCCCAACAGCTCTTACGACATAACATTGTACAAAATCGACGGCACGACAGATACCATTAGCGTCACACGTAATGCTGAGGACACGTTCAGTTTGCCTCACAACGGCACGTTTGAAACCGATCCTCATGGGATGCACAAGATAACGTACAATGGCTTAACTTTCGATTATAGTACCTCATCGGTCATAGATGCCTGGTCTTATGACGCCAAACTCGACTCTTCGAATCAGAATCTCGTGATAACATGGGCAGCGCCAAATCCAGCGTCAATGAATCCCCCCTCCCCTGGAATGCATTCGAAGACTCCTGCCTACGGGAGCACGTATACCGTTGAATACACCTATGGTGCCAACACTTTTTTCCTAAGCGACGACGGTAACGGTACTCTGGCCGCGTTTGGTTTGGATAACATGGACGCAGACCATTACACGGCGGCACAAGATGCACTGCTGGTGCTAAACGGCGAGACGGTGAGTCGCTCCTCCAATTTCATAGGCGAGGGCTACGGGAATGAGCTGATCACGGGAATGACCCTGCAACTGAAGGGCGTAGGACAGGTGTCGCTTGATGTTTCGCAGGACGCGGAGAGCGCCGTCACCGCGTTGCAGAATTGTGTCACAGCCTACAACGACATTTTAGACTGGATCAACGTGCGCATGACAGAAAAAGCACTAGACGATACCGCAAAGGCCACGGTGGACAGCGACGATTTTCGTATGAACTGGGGGCTTTTGAAAGGGAACTCTCTTCTGCGCACCACGAAGAACTCCATGCGCCTACTGACGTCTCAAGTGTACGCCGCGTTGTTTACGGAGCGTGTCAGCCGTAACGCGATCTTCGGCACGATGTTGCAAAACGGAGTCCTCAGAGCGGAGAACTTTACCATTAGTGCGGGAGACCGCACCCTGAGCGTTACTGTAGATCCCAGCGACACGCTCTCGATGGTCGCGGCGAAAATCAACAACCCTCAGCTCGACGGGCAAAACAACCCGTTGTTTTACGACGCGAACGGAGAAGCCTACTCCATACCTCTTGCCAAAGCTGAGGTGGAGAACAACAAGCTGGTTATACGGGGGGACGGCCAAGTTTCCCTTGGTGGTTCGACGTCTATGTTGTCGTCGCTTGGGTTGAATTACGAATATTCGACACTCTCTCAGATCGGAATAAAGCTCGCTTCTACGGGCACTGTGTCCGATGAGGGGAAAAGTGGCGAACTCAATTTTGACACCAGTACCTTCATGGCTGCTCTGGAAAACAACGCTGACGACGTTTCGGCATTGGTAACGAGCTTTGCGACCCAAATGCAAACCTTCGTGGACAATATGATCAAGTCCTCTCAGAAAGAGGTGGCCTCCGGTTTCACCACGGCTCAAGGTTCTGTTGTGCGTGAGATGAACGCCATCGACACGGAAATCGCGTCAATCGACGAATATCTCGAAAAATTCGAAGCGAGGTTGCAGGCAAAACAGGCAAGTCTTCAGGCTCAATTCGCTGCTGCTGAGGTCAGTCTTTCCACACTCGTTCAACAGGCATCATGGCTTGAAACCGTTACGGCACAGTTGCAATCGTCCTCGTAGACAAAGACAAGTTGAGCCATTGTCGAGAGTTCGGAACTTTTCTAAATTGTCTGATATATTAGTGATAATTGGGGTGGGTATTTTCTTCCCGCCCCAGATACAATTGTCACTGAAATGAAGGTCGCGGTACCCTAGCTATCTACTCTGACGAAGCACATGCCCAGATCTTTGCTGATTAAATTTAATAATCGGGTTTTTTGCCGAATTTGCAATGCTGACAATACCCCAAATAATTTGTTTAATGCTTTCGGCTTAAGTTTCATTTAAGTTCCATTTAAGTTCCATCGCTAGCCGCAATCAAAAGTGCATCTAAATTTTCACTGATCTTCGCCATGTTCCTTTGATGGGGTTGTCCGTCAGCAATGCCAGGGAAGTGGACGAAATGGAAGCCCGGTAACTGAAGCTGGATTTTAGAGAGGATGAAGCCGAAGAAGTCTAAGTAACAGCCACTGCCGGGCGCTGAAGTACGAGGTTCTGGAAGAGGCGGGAGTGGTACAACTAGTGGTACAACTTCAAGTGATCGACGCTCGTGACGGTCGGGTGATACGCAAGGTCCAGGTGGACGAGGTGATCAAGTTCATTGAGGTTAGAGACGCGCGCCCGTGCGTTTCTAATTAAAAAGAGATTTCCTGAAGCTCAAGTTTTTGATATTTTTTTGTGGGCATCGCGCTCACCATTCCTTTGGCTTAAAATCAACTGGAATGTTGATTTTCATCGTGTCGCCGGCCTGCTCTATGACATAGAAGCCGGCTTTCAGGACGGCTTTTTTGACTGAATCGTAAAAGACAGCTCCCGCGATGGCGCCGCGAATCTTGCGTTTGTCATTGTTTTCGTCTTTGTATTTCCTCAGGGTTTCCAATCGTTTCGCAAAGTTATTGATATCGGCGTTCTTCGGTTTAGATTTTACTTCCACAGCGACGATGTAATCTCTATTTTCCAACAAGATGTCGATCTCCGCGATAATCTTTCCCTGTTCGTCCTTGATCTTCTGATTTTCAGCGCTCCCCTTGAAGTGATAACCCAAGGCGTTGAATTTTTCTTGGATATTGGGGGCTACCAAATGTTCAGCCAGTTCACCGAAGCTGTTGTTTAGACCTCCGATGCTTCGACTGGTCTCCTCAACCTGTTGCGTTGTTTTTTCAATCTGTCGGGCGGTCTTCTCTAGTTGTAGGTCAGTTTTTTTCGATTCCTCTCGCAATTCCCGAATCAACCGGTCAGTTTCTTTCATCCGTAGATCAGTTTCTTTCATCCGTAGATCAGTCTCTTTCATCCGTAGATCAGTCTCTTTTGATTCTTCCCGCAATTCCATTAACGCGGCCCAAACCTTTTCAAAGGTAAGGCCCATTTGAGGTTCTCGCCGTTGCGTTTCCATCTGTCTACCTCCTCTTTTCTTATTTTCAGAGAGTATATAATAAAAAACAAAACACGGCAATTTGAAATTTCTAGAGTCTAAGGTTTGGGATTCACGTGGCAAACGCGTCGGGAATCGGCATGTTAAATACACTTTTCCTGACGCGTCTGTTTAACATTGCTGAAATAGAGAAAAATCGGTAATTGAAAAGAAATATATTTTCAGAGACACAAAAACAAGGGGGACGATAAAATAAAAAAAGTCCTCCCTTGAACGGTCTATTCCTTGACTTAACCTAATTTAATTTTATCAAAATTTAATTTTATCAAAGATCGTAAGCGTCAAATTTGCTTTTGGAAATACGTAAAATACCTATTTAAAATCTCCCTTTTAAAATTTCCCCTTCCGCGACTATTTTTAAGCTCACATCACACCACGCAACAATTAGTATATGATCTATTTGACATATTCCCACGACTAAAGTCATGGGATTGTAAGATCGACAAAGACAGCCGACTGAAACCGATCTTACGTCTTCTCCTTTAAGATAAGAGTAGATGTCCCCACTCTTAAGAGTAGATGCCCCTACTCTGAGAATATTTACAGCCTCATTAATATCCCGGTCGTGTTCCGCCCCGCATCTCACGTTGATAAGCCATAAAAGGAGTTTAACATGAAAGTCGACATATGGCAAGAAACCAAATACAAAACAAACGCCGCTAACGGCGGCGTTGCAATTCTCACAAGTTACCCCAACCCGATTTCCTTCTCGATGGGGCGCATAGCTAGAATGGTGTTTTCGATAACTTCCTCCAGGGGCATACCCATCATCTCCGCGCCCTTCTGGATGACCTCTCTGTCCACGCCCCGGGCGAAGGCTTTGTCTTTCCATTTTTTCTTCACGGATTTAACCTCTAGATCCGACAGAGAACGAGATGGGCGCACCAGCCCCGCGGTGATGACCAGTCCCGTGAGTTCGTCGATGGTGAACAACACCTTTTCCATGTCGTTCTCCGGCTTCACGTCGGTGCATATACCGTAGCCGTGAGATTGGACGGCGTGAATGACGCTTTCCTCGATTTCGGCTTGACGTAGCAGTTCGGGCGCCAGATTGCAGTGGCGCGACGGCTTGCTCATCGTCTTTTCCCAATCGATGTCGTGGAGAATGCCCACAACGCCCCAAAGGTCCTCGTCGCCGCCTAATTTCCGCGCGAAATGGCGCATCGTACCCTCCACCGCTAAAGCGTGTTTGATGTGGCTTTCGTCGTTATTGTGTTGCTTAAGCAATGCTAATGCTTCTTCCCTCGTCGGTATCATTGAACTCCCTCCGTAACGCATTCTTATTTTTCTATTTTTTGAACCTAAAGACCGATTGCTTCATCCATTCTCGCGCTGCCTCCGCTTTGTCCTGAGGAAAGGGTTCGAAAACAACCTGAGTCTCCTTCCTCAGCTCTACCGCCAGTTTGTCGGGGTAGGACTCCATATAGACGACCCTCGCGATCCCCGCGTTTAAAATCACCTTGGTGCAGAGAGAGCAGGGTTCACAGGTGCAATAAAGCGCCCCTCCGTCCGTGGCGATACCCATACGCGCCGCCTGAGCAATGGCGTTGGACTCCGCGTGAGAGCCCCGGCACATCTCCTGTCGCTCCCCCGACGGCACATCTAATATCTCTCTCAAACAGCCGACCTCCATACAGTGAGCCGTTCTCGAAGGCGCTCCGTTGTAGCCCGTGCTGATGATCTGCCGATTCTGAACGATCACTGCTCCTACCTGTCGGCGAAGGCACGTGCTCCTCGTCGCGGCCATCATCGCGATCGCGATGAAATAGGTATCCCAGTCCGGCCTGGTGTCTTTCAATTTTTTCAATTCTTGCGGCATTGAGCACCCCTTCCCTCTAGTGTAAACTCTAAAGACCTATTATAGTATTTTTATGTGGTAATTATTGTAAAAAAGGATTGTAAAGTGTAGGGTGTGAACAGTACGATAGAAATATAATTAAATCTATGTTAATATATGTAATTATGAATAGATTGTTAAACATAGGTGAAGCATCTGAAACATTAGGGGTTTCAATCACAATGCTACGGCGTTGGGAAAAAATCGGGCGAATTAAAGCAGAATACATAGTAGGCGGCCATCATGTTGATGTTGATAGCGCATAGGATAGACCTCAACCCGAACAACAAGCAAGCAACATATTTTGCCCGTGCGGCAGGTTGCGCCCGGTTGGCGTACAATTGGGCGTTGGCTGAGGCGTTGGTTGAGTTGAATGGAAGCGGCAGTACGAGGCGTGGAAAGCCGACCCGGCAAACCCAAAACCTAACCAGATGGCACTACGGCGCAAACTGACGATACCCTAGATGATTCATGCCTTCCGAAGGCCGACCCCCAAGGCGTGGCAGGAGTGGATTTAGGAGTGGATTGAGGTATTATGACACTGGCGGTGCTCTCGACGGGAGAATGCGTAGTTGGACCGAAGGCGCATAAGGTGTTACTGCAACGCTTGCGGCACGCTTCTCGTGATTTTTGTGGCAAGATATGCTCGTGCTGCGGAGAAAAGCTAGGAGAGTTGCCGCTATCGGTTCGGGAATGGACGTGTCCGCAATGTGGCGCACGTCATGATGGTGACGTAAACGCCGCAGTCAAATTAAGAAATTACGCCGTGAGTTCCATGGTGTCAGCCTGGTGTCAGCCTGGTGTCAGTCTGTGGAGAGGAAAGCTCTGGCCGTCGTCGCGAGATGGTCGCGAGATGGTCGCGAGATGATGGTGAAACTGGCCTCGGTGAAGCAGGAAGCCAACAGTAAACTTGCTCCTGATCATCTTTGCTCGGATTTATTCAGATTTGCATAGGTTTGACAGAACGGTGGAGATGGGAGTAAACGACTTGAACAATCTAGATTTCTTCAGTGGACAAGCGGAGGTGACAGTGGAATATCACGAATCTACGCCGTCCACTCAACTTCGGGCGCGAGAATTGGCCCGCGAAGGAAAGCTCAAGGCTATTGTGGTCGCGAAAGAACAGACGGCGGCTCGGGGACGCCTTGCCCGCCGCTGGGAAGCCCCTAAGGGCAGCGGGCTCTATTTTTCTATTCTCTTTCGTCCTGAGTTGCCACCCGCCACGGCGCACCTAGTGAACGTGGCGGCGGCTTTGTCTGTAGCTGAGGCCGTCAGGTCTCTTCTGGGCTTGGAGCTACGTCTCAAATGGCCTAACGACCTTCTGCTCCCCCAGGCCAGTCCGGCTGAGGACGAAGGGGATAAAAAAGTCTGCGGCATTCTGTCGGAGTCAGCGACCCGAAACGGCGTGATCGACTATTGCGTCACGGGGATAGGGCTTAACCTCTACAAGCCTCCCTCTTTTCCCGCGGAGGTAGCGACGCGAGCGGGTTGGTTGCGCCAAACAGAAAGGGAAAGAATAGACGAAACGGAACTTTTGGCGCGGATCGTCAGGAATTTTTTTCGATGGGTAGACGCCTTGGAGCGGGAGGGAACGGCTCCCATGCTGAAAATCTATCGGGAGCGATGTGCCTCCGTGAGTCGGGTTCTGGAGGTGGAGACTAGCGAGGAAACCTTGAGGGGACTTTGCCTGGGCATTGGGGAGCATGGCGAGCTGATCTTGGAGACACCGGTCGGACCAAGGCGATTTTACGTGGCCGATGTGGTCCATGCCCGCCTGGGCTCTGGATAAAGCGTTTAAAATAACGACACGGAAGGGAACGATGGACTCATGAGCGTATTGGTTACGGGCGGAGCCGGGTATATTGGTAGCGTCACAGTAGAGGCTTTGCTCGCGACGGGAGAGGACGTGGTCGTCCTGGATGACCTCAGCGACGGGCATAGGGAGGCTTTGAGTGCTGGTGTTCCCTTTTACGAGGGAGACGTGGCGGACGTCGCTCTTCTGGAAAAAATTACGGCTGCCCACAGACCGACGCAGGTGATCCATTTCGCTGGCTTCATCTCTGTCTCGGAGTCCGTGGCGGATCCTCTCCGGTACTTCGAGAACAACACGGCCAAGGTAGTGCGGATGCTCTCGGCTCTTCGGGAGCAAGGCGTGAAAAACGTGGTTTTTTCCTCGACAGCCGCTGTCTATGGAGAGCCGGAATACACGCCCATCGACGAGGAGCACCCCCAAAAACCCACGAACCCTTACGGGCTTTCCAAACTTTTTGTGGAACGCGTTTTGGACTGCCTCGACGCGGCCCATGGCATAACGCACGTGGCGTTGCGCTATTTCAACGCGTCAGGATCCACGAAACACAAGGGCGAGGCCCACCACCCCGAAAGCCACTTGATCCCCCTAGTGCTCCAAGTCCCCCTGGGACAACGGACTCATGTTGATATCTATGGCACCGATTACCCCACGCCGGATGGAACCTGCGTCCGGGATTACATTCACGTGGCCGACCTGGCGGAAGCTCACGTGAAGGCTCTACGCTATTTGAAAGAAGGCGGGGCTAGCCAGAAGATCAACCTTGGAAATGGTCGGGGCTTTTCCGTGAAGGAGGTAATTGCCGCGGCGGAAAAAGTTACGACGACGAAAATCCCCGTTCAGGAGAAACTGCGTCGGAGCGGTGATCCCTCGATTTTGGTCGCCAGTGCGGAGAAAGCGCGCAAGATCCTGGACTGGACACCTCTATTCCAACTCGAAGATATCGTACAATCTGCCTGGTACTGGCACAAAGCCAATCCCAACGGTTATGCTAGGCATTAAGTCCTTGTATGAGGGAGACAATCGGTTGCTTTGCCCTGGAGGACTTGACCGCAAGGCGAGCTTAGGTTAAAAATAGGGGTGGTATTTGTGAGAAGTCGCTGTTTATGATCTCTCGATAAGTATTGTAATCTCTCGATAGTATTCGGTGGATCAAAGAATTTAGCGATATCAAATGCAAGGAAATGCGAAAAGAGATTGAAAATCCATGAAGGAGGTTTTTTAGGATGACGAAAACAGACCTGATTGACAAGGTCGCGGAATCCGCAGGAATCACGAAAAAAGACGCGGGCGCTGCCGTGGGGGCGGTGTTCGATGTGATCACCAATGCTCTTGCCCTAGGAGACAAAGTTCAACTTATAGGGTTTGGCTCTTTCGAGGTTCGCCTGCGCTCTGCGCGGGAAGGACATGATCCTCAGGACCCGAAGAAGATCATTCACATTCCAGAGAAGAAAGTTCCCGTTTTCAAAGCGGGTAAGGTTTTGAAGGACAGTGTTGTTTAAAGTACGCAGAAATTCGTGAATCAAGTATGAGGCCGCTCGTCAGTCGAGCGGCCGGCTTTGGATCGGCTATTATATGATTTGAAATATGTTGGAGATATAATTGGAAAAAATATAGTTGAACCGTTCACTCTACCGTATCACTCTACCGTAGAATAGGATCCATTCCAGAGGCTGTCGCGCGCAAAGAGTGCTTCTAAGGCTACTCTTCGCGTTATTTTGTGCTTTTATTCGTAGTTCCAGATTTTTTGAGAGGGATTGGGAGAAACCTCTCTGCCCTCGCTCCAGCCAAACCATCCGCTGTCATAAATAGCGGACGGCCAGTTCATCAGATGGGCGAAAAACCACGCCGTAGAGGCGCGCGCGCCTGTGCCACAGTAAAAGACCACGGTTTTGTCGGGGGTGATGTCAAGATCGACCCACATCTTTTCAACCTCGATATAACTGCGGTACGAACCGTCCGGATCAAAATAAAAACTAAGATCGCTTCTGTTTTCGCCAAACCCCGCGCGAGCCCAATACGCTCCGGCTAATTCTCCTTTTGCTTTGATATAGGAATGGCGCACGACTTCCCCTGTAAATTCCGGCCAACTACGTACCGAACAAACGCGCACGTTTGAGTCTTGCAGGAGATTTTTGACCTCTTCTGTGCTTTTAACGTATTCCGGACGCAGGGGGACGTTTCGGCCGAACTCTGCCGCTTGGGGGATATGAATCGTCGTTTCTGAGGGGTACCCCATCGCGAGCCATCGCTCGAAGTTGCCGTTTAGTAAACGAACATCCTCGACTCCCGCGTATTGCAGCGCCCAGAAGGCAATAGTCGCGCTAATCGTGTCCGAGCCGTTGCCATATAGGATGACGGTAGTATCTTTCGTGATCCCTTCTTTTGCTAGGCGCGCGGCCAGAGTTTCGAACTCGAAAAGATCCCAATAATGCTTTTCGTTCTCAAATGTATCGGAGTCCAGGTGATAGGCCCCGGGAATGTGCCCATTTTTATAGGCTTTACCGGCATTCTCCAAAGTCCCCCAGCTACATTCATAGATCGCGAACGACTTTCCGCCGAATGTGTCGGCCTTTCCCGTGCTGACGAGTTGGTGAACCCACTCCGGACTTACCAAGGATTTCCAGTTTGGAGCCTGAGCGACGGGCAGAAGCTCGTTCTCAGCCCACGCGTTAAACGCCTCCGTGAAATAGGCCGTGTTCTCGTAGCCAGCTAAACGCAACAAAAAATAGAGCCCCGTCCCGCGGGTGTCAAAATTCGAGTAAATGACTAATTCTTTTTCGGGAGTTAAGGTTTTTTGGTACAGAAGCTCATAAACGGCTTCTTGAGGTTTGAGCTTACCCGTGGCGTCGCACGCCCAATCAGGGTCGAAGCTGACGGCCGTGCGTATATGACCGCCCCGTTTTTCTTCGTTAAGCGCCCAGCCCAAATATTCTTCGTCAGAACGCGGATCCAGCAGGGCGAGCTTGTAGTCGCCAAAGCGCGAAATAAGCCCACGCAAGTCCACAGCCGCTTCTGGACGGACTTGAAGGTCAAAATTTGTGGGAGGCGGCGTTCTCGTGTTCGTAGAAACAGGAAGACCCAATTTCTGGTAAACTTTGAACCCTCCATTCAAGAGACTCACGTTCGTGTACCCGGCGTACTCCAACAACCAAAAAATCATTCCCGCCGGACCTTTCAGGCCCCCGTCGTCGTAGACCACTACCGGCGCGGACCCCACACCAGCCGCGCCGAAAAGTTTTTGAATTTCCTCAGAGGACTTTAATGAACGATCTTTTTCGATGAAAAAAGATTTCCAATCCAGTGTAACGGCGTTCGGGATGCGCGGGATATCCGAACCGAGGCGTGCGTCGATGAGAAGCGCTTCAGGCGGAATAGCGTCTGGTTCGGTTAAAAAGGAACTCCTCCATTTCGGCGTCAAATATTCCGGCGTTAAATTTTGAGAACGCGCCGGAAAAGGGAGGGAAACACAGAGAATAGAAACCATTAGTGTGAGGTAAGCGAAACTCGAAAAACGATCTTTTCCACGCATACATTGTGTTCTCCTTTCGAAATAGTATTGAACGATCTTCATAGATTGAACAATCTTCGAAATAGATTGAACAATCTTCGAAATAGGTTGAACAATCTTCAAAATAGGTTGAACAATCTTCAAAATAGGTTGAACGATCTTCGAAATAGGTTGAACAATCTTCGAAATAGATTGAACAATCTTCAAAATAGATTGAACAATCTTCAAAATAGGTTGAACGATCTTCGAAATAGATTGAACAATCTTCAAAATAGGTTGAACGATCTTCGAAATAGTATTGAACGATCTTCGAAATAGGTTGAACAAACTTCGAAATAGATTGAACAATCTTCGAAATAGTATTGAACGATCTTCGAAACAGGTTGAACGATCTTCGAAATAGTTCGAAATAGATTGAACGATCAGGGTGTTTTTTCAAAACGTTCTTTTCACGACGCAGTCGTCGGCCGGGATTGGCACATAACGTACCTTGTTGCCTTCCTTCAAGTCGCCATAAAAAGCCACATAGTAAGGGCGAAAAACAGTTTTGACTTCCAGCGGCTCCAAGATCATATTGCCTCCGACGCGTCGCCTCAAAATTCTGCGGGCAAGCACATTGCCTCGTGTCACTAATGCCGATTCGGAGTAACTGGACCATTGAACCTGTTTATCGTCGACTTCCATCTCGGAGATCTTAAGCCCTGTTCCGTCGTAATAGGCGACTCCCGACGTGGAGCCATTCGCGATAACGCGTATTTTGCTTTTGCGGGGAGTCGCGTTTTTTCCGAACCACGCAATTATCGGCCACGAAATCGTGGTTATTTCATACGTAATCAGCTTGTTTTCGATAAAAATCACGCGTATTTCGTTCGGAGGTTTTCTGCCGATGATCAGCCTGCCCAAAAGACCTAACTGCCGGTCCAAAAGTTTTTCGGCTTCTTCTCTGCTTATTTTGATAGCGAAACTGTCCAGTTTCAAAATCAGCACCCCATATCTATATATCTATACGGACCGCGCCAGCTTTATGTAGGCGCGGCCTTGTTCCTGAATCAACTTTTTTTCGGCGCATTCGATTTTGAAAAAGTGATAACCTGCACGATATACCTTAGGAAAATCAAAATCGTGACAATCGCTATACCGTAAGGAACGACCTCGCCGATGATGTAATCATTGTTGTTGATCAAGCTAGTGCCGATAAACACAGCCTCAAGAACATACAAAAGACACAACACGCCGTCGATGCCAAACCATTGGATTTCGTCGTCCTTTTTCGTCTTGTTGACCTTACCGATTTCCGACATGTTTGTTTCTCCTCTCTAGCCTTGAATTTTCATATTGTCGGCGTTGATGTCCGAGCCAATTTTATTGCCGATCACATACGCTATCAATGACAGCGGCAACGCCACCAACAGCGGTTCCAATATACCGACGCTCTCCGAGATAGTGATGGGATAATATTGCAAGTACGCAAAGGACAAACAACCAACCAGCATCGAAAGGACGCCCCCCGCTGGCGTCTTTTTGCCCTTATACATCAGAGCCCCCAGCACGGCGACGAAAACGGTGGACATCCAGAGGCTGGACATGAACGCGAGGGCATCGTAAACGAGTTTGAAACGGTACGCGAATACGACGCCGATGCCCCCCAGTATGCAAGAACCGATGCGGCTCAAGTTGATGAGGCGTTTGTCGGATATGGAATTCTCGGCGAAAACGCGCGCATAAAGATCCTTCGCGAGAGTCGTTCCTCCGATAAGGTAGTAGCTGTCCAAGGTCGAGATGATGGCGCCGAAAAGTCCTATGATGAAAAGGGCCCTTATTCCAACAGGCAGATATTCCAAGATCATCTGAATGTACGCGAGTTCGGGTTGCGCGTCCGGCCTGGCCACGTGCACGATAATGCCGGCAACCATCGTCACAATGTCAAAGCCCATCCACAGGCAAAAACAAGTGAGCATGGCGCGGCGTCCCGTCTTTGCGGAGTTGCTTGCCGAGAAGCGCTGGTAAAACGTTGGGTCGGCATAGACGTTGATGCACAGAATGACCAACATGATGGCCTTCGTGGGAGCCATTCCGGCGACGGGATGCATGAAAGCCGGGTTGTCGGCGGTCGCGGCGCGGATGCCCTCCAGACCGCCAACGCTGTGGAAAATTTGGGGAAAAACCAAACATACACTGACGACCATGAACAGGAAAAAGATCATATCGGTGACGGCGACACCCATCAGTCCACCAAGGCACGTGAGCGCGATAGTGATGATGACGACGATGACGCCGACCACCACCTTGTTGATGCCCCAGGCGGCCTCCCCCACGAATCCCGTCGCGGTGATCTCCCCAATTTGAGAACAGTAGACAAACAGAAAGATCGAAGCGATGACGGCGGCGAATTTTCCGTATGTATTCTGTATAACATCAGGAATGGTGACGTCCGTACGAACATGAACCTTTGGCCCAACCCATAAGGCCAGAGGGAAACGCACCGCGTGCGCGCCGATGGACCAGAGGAACCATGACGCCAGCCCAAAGACGGACGCGTATCCGATGGTTCCGATGACCCCGACCCCGCCGTACCACGAAGCCATCAAAGTTCCCACCACGAGGGACCAGGGTAAACTTCTATTGGCCAGATAATAGCTTTCCATATCCGTTACCGACTTGGAAAAATAATATCCAACGGCAAGCACACCCGCAACAGCCATAACAATGACGATGTTGTCGACCCAGGTTAACACACTATTTCCTCCTTTTATTATTTTATTATTCAAGATTATTCCAGTATCGTTTATTCCGCGCGTTCCAATGAAATCGCGTTTACGGGACAATTGCTTTTACAGATGGCGCACCCCCAGCAATTCTCTCTTTCAAAAAATACCTTCCCTTCCTTTTCAATAAAAGCCCTGAAATTACAAATGGAGGTACATTTTTTACAATTGACGCAACGACCTTCATCCCAAACTATATTGTAGAGTTTCTTGGGCCAGAAGCCCCTTGCTCCGATCATCCGCGACGCTCGAATCGGATAACAACAACAGCCGTCGCAGTTACAAATTGCCCGTCGTAGCTCCGAGGTTTGCATCAAGCCGTTTTTGTTGGCGAATCTCAATAACTCTTTCGCTTCCGCTTTGGTTAGGGCTTGACCGTGGCCTCTGTCCCATTCGGAGTTGATCCCTTTCTCGAAAAGGACGCAAACGTTTCTGGGTTTCTCGCAGTTCATGGCCACGCTCTTGCAGTTACATGGAACTCTGTAAGGGTCGTGTTCTAACTTGTCGATGATGTCGAAAGCCTCGTCCAAAGTGACGAAATAGGCGTTTTCGATCAACTGTTCCGGCAACTGTTCCGGGTTTTTTCGCACCACCTCCAGCCTGGAGCGCGCGCCTTCCGCGTAGATCTTCACGTACCACGCGTCCATCGCCTCGCGGTGGGGCCTAGGAATGGCAGTCCACGCGTCGGGCTCGTACTGAGCAAAAAACGCTAGCCGCCTGTAAAAATTCGCCGTCTGAAACTTAACTTGACCATCCTCTTTGACTTTGTTGAAGACTGCTCTCGAATACGCTTCCGCAATGAGTTTCGTCGGATTAGCGGTCAGAGGGCTCAAAAGCGTTTGGAGTTCCTCAGGCAGGTAAGCGGTTCTGCCCATTGTCCGAATAGCGGCGATTTCCTTCACGCTCAAAAAATCGGCAACATACGCGCGCCCTTCCTCCGGAACCTCAAAGACCTCGATGACATCCTCATACAAAATCTCACCTTCTTCGGCTATATAAGAGTTTTTATTGACATACTCCCACGACTAAAGTCACGGGATTCTAAGATCAACAAAGACAGCCGACTGAAACCGGTCTTATGTCTTCTCTTTTAAGAGTGGATGCTCCCGAGCTCTGATAAGATCTGATAAGAGTGGATGCCCCCACTCTGAGGATATTTACAGCCGCCTTGATATCCCGATTGATATCCCGATATGATATCTCGATTGATATTCCGGTCGTGTTCCGCCCCGCGTCTCGCGTTGATAACGATTCTTTTCAGTCCATCAATCCGATCATTTCTTCGGCCAAGGCGCGAACGCGGCCGGAATGAATCAGTTCCCTACCCCACTCCATGTCTGGGGAGACATAATGATCTTCCGTCATGAAAGGGGCCCGCTTCCTCACCGCTTCACAGAGCGCGCGTCCCGTCGCGGATGGGGCCAAATCTTTGCGTTCGCGCAGCTCCAACGCCTGCGCGGCTGTTAATAACTCGTTACCCAGAACGTACTCCAACAGACGCACGACATCCCGCGCTTTGAGGGCCGCGTTGTAACCCATGCTGACGTAATCCTCCTGCATGGCGCAGGTGGGGACAGCATCGACGGTTGCCGGGTGGGCCAGCATACGCATTTCTCCCAACAGTCCCGCGGAGGAATATTGAACGATCATGAATCCGCTGTTTGCCCCGGCGCTGGTCGTCAGGAAGGCAGGCAGACCGCTGACGTGCTCGTTGATCATGCGGTCCGTCCGGCGCTCGGAGATTTTCGCCAGATAACAGGTCGCGACACACAGGGAATCCGAGGCGATTCCAACAAAACCCGCGTCGGCGTTGCAGGCACTGATGGCCTCGCCAGAGGGGTGAATGATCGGGTTGTCGTCGCAGGAGTTCAGCTCGTCCTCAATCGCCGTTTTAGCGTCGAGAATCGTCTTACGCGCCGCGCCATGGGCCTGAGGAATACAGCGCAATGAAAGAGCGTCCTGAAGGTTTTCCTTTCTCGCTCCGCTGAGGATGGCGCTGTCAGCCAGCATCTTACGCAGGTGCTCCGCCGTCCGCCACTGGTGCGGTTGGCGTTTAACGGACATGACGCGTTCATCGAAGGCCTCGGTGTTTCCGATCAGGGCTTCCAGCGTCAGAGAAGCCACAGCGTCGGCGCTGGACAGGGCGTTCAGCGCGTCGTACTCCGCCAAGGCGGCCAAGGCCGTCGCAGAGGTACCTCCACTGATGAGGCAAAGCCCTTCTTTATAACTGAGCTGCACAGGAGCCAGTCCAGCGAGTGCCAGAGCCTCTCCGCCGTCGAGCAGTTTTCCGCTGTCACCATAAAAAGCCTTTCCTCTGCCCAGAAGCACGAGGGCGATGTGGGCCTCGACGCCGAGGTACCCGACGGAACCATGAGCGGGGGCCCAGGGCGTGACTCGCGCGTTCAGCAGATCGGCCAGGCGCTCCAACAGAGAGAGGCGCGCGCCGCTGTAGCCGGTACCCATGTTAGCGAGCATGACGAACATGACGGCGCGTGTCGCCTCTTCGTCTAACGTTTTTCCGACAGTTGTGCAGTGCGTTAGGAGCATCTTAGTTTGGTAGTCCATGGCCTCGGATTCGAGAACGACACGTTTGACGTTCTCTCCCAGCCCCGTGGTGACGCCATAGATGCGCCGGTTTTCCGCGACGAACTTTTCGACACGTTCGCGGCATTCCCGGACGCGCTTCTTGAAGTTTTCGTCGAAGGACACCTTCGCGCCGTGACGGGCGACGGCTATCAGGTGACGGAGCGAAATTTCGCCGCCCAGGACGACTTCCCCAATATTGTCCGCTCTGTTCATGTTCGGGCTCCTTTATTCATCTTTCTGTCCCAACATCGCGTGTTCATCTTGAATTTACACCCATTTTGAATTTACACCCATCTTAAATCTACATTCATCTTGAATTTACATCCCTTTTGAAATAACCCAGATTTTCCGAGAAATCGCGATTTTCCGCAAAAACAACACGGCACCGAAGCCGCATGCTTCTCTCTGCGAATCCCCCTTTGAATCTCCCTCCTTTACGGCGTCCATCGCCACAAATGCTAAACTGTATCACTGTACAAACGAAAGAGGATCTCCAAGACGCAAATTGAGGAAGAGATCAATAAGAAAGAAATGCTGTATCCTGTACATCGCATGATAATTCTACACAAATGCGTTGTCAAGTGACAAAATATAAAGGTGAAAATATCGAAAACATGTGGAGGAACACACAGATGATGCTCTATCGTTCGGAACCATTGAGAAAACAGGTCTACGATTACCTGAGGGAGCTGCTGATCTCCGGTCGACTCAAGGCGGGGGATTTCATCAATCAGGCCGAGCTAACCGCCAGTCTGGGAATCAGCCGGACGCCTTTACGGGATTCGTTGATGCAGTTAGAGGCCGAGGGGTTCGTCTCCATCATTCCCTGCAAGGGCGTGCGCATCAATCCTCTGACGCGGAACGCGGTCAGACATATTTATCAGATCTCCGGCGCTCTAGAGGCTGTGGCTTTCGAGTCCGTATTTCACCTCGTCACGGAAGAACGTCTGAATAAGCTCGAAGAGCTTACCCGCGAGACGGAAAACCTGATGAGCGCGGACGATTTCGGCCTGTGCAACGAGAACAACGTCGCCTTTCACGAGACGATCCTGGAGTTGTGCGATAACGAGGAACTTTTGAAAATGCTGCGTCGCAGCCGTCAGAGACTTTACCATTTTCCCGGCGTTAAAACGCCGGACCTGTCCACGGCGGTTGCGAAGCTGGCCTCATGGGAGCGGGAATATTGGGTGCAACATCACAAGATCATCGATCTTTTCTGGAGGGGGACACCACGGGAAATGGCCGATTATATCCGCTACGTCCACTGGGGCTTTGAGGGAGTCGAGGACCGTATCATGCTTTTCTATCGGATCGCGAATGGTGGAGTCAACGAGGTAATGCCAGAAACTTAAGTCAAAAGTAATTGTTCAAGCTCAGGAATCGTGCGGAAGGGGTTTGAACGGTTATGAATATTTTTTTCATAATGGAGTATATTTGCGCTACTTATTGCAACAAATCGCGGTAAACTTTTATCGGCACTTTTGCGAAATTTATCATCACTCATTCTCATCGGCCGGGGTGTTTTTACGATAAAGCGATTCTCATCCAACGGCTGAAGCCGTTGGATGAGAATCGTAACGCCGCCAACGGTGACATTTGTTTTGTATTTGATTTCTTGCCATATGTCTATTTTTATGTTAAACTTTTTTTATGGCTTATCAACGCGAGATGCGGGGTGGAACATGATCAGGATATTAATGTGGCTCTAAATATTCTAAGAGTGGGGGCATCCACTCTTAGGCATCCACTCTTAAAGGAGAAGACGTATAGAAGACGTATAAATATAAAGGAGAAGATGTAAGACCGGTTTCAGTCGGCTGTTTTTGTCGATCTTAGAATCCCACAACTTTAGTGATAGGAGTATGTCAGGGATTTTTCCTCTTGGTTTATGGATTTTTCCCCTCGATTTATGCTACAATGTAAGCGTTGATGTTCTTGAGTTCTTGAGTTCAAAGTTTTGGTCGTTTTATATTTTAGGAAGGGGTTGTTTTGGTAGTGAAGAAGTTGGTGTTATTAGCGTTGTTAGTTGCGACGGCAGTATGTTCTGCGTTGCCCGCCTTGGCATGGGACCCCGAAAAGCAGAAGAATCTGGGACAAGATCACGTTAAAATGCAATGGTATCTTTTGGACTACGGCATCAGGAGCGAAGTTCCTTTTGCCGTCGCCAGGAAATACTACACAAACGAATCTATCAAGCAGCAGACTATTGATCTCTTGATGTCCAAATTTGGGATCACTCCAGACGTTGCGGGCAGTCTCTACTTTACCGAGTACGAGTACGAATACACGAAGGACGGAAAGCAGTTCGCGGTGACCTATCTGCGCCATTACGATATGCTAGGGAACGAAATCTACGGAACTGTTTACGACGGCGCTTCCGAGGCAACGAAAAAGGTTTTCGCGGCGGTGGACCCCAAGACCACTCCGGGTAAGGGTGTAGCACTGGCTCTGCCGAAACCCGCCCCGAAAGCTCCCGTGAAAAAGAAATAGTCCGGTGCCGGACCTGTCAACCGATGTGGAGCCGAAGAGGAGCGTTCCTCTTCGGCTTTTTTGAACCCCAAAATCCCGTGGAGGTGTAGAAAGTGCGTATCATTCCCTACCGTAAAGTCTCTGACCTCGATCCCTTACTTCGAGATTTTTTAGGCAAAGAGACGCGCTTTATTGTGCCGTCGCGCCGCGACCGAGAGTGGTGGAGGCTACGGGCGGGGCTGCGGGATTTTGGGCTCGAACCGGATAGCGAGACGCGTCTCTGGAACTGGGAGGACCTTTTTAACGATATCTGCGCTTTTCTCGATTCACCCATCCTGCGTCAGATCGATCCTCCAGACCACCGCCTGATTCTCTCTTACCTCGTTGCCGAGCTGCTGAAAGAAAATCAAAAAGAGAATCGGGAAGGGGATGCCCTGCCGCCGCTGCTAAAACTTTGGCCCGGCTTGGCGCGCCCTGGATTTCTGGACATTCTCTCCGACGACATTCGGGAGTTGCTTAATGAGGCTGTTTCCGTGGAGCAACTCTCTGTCACGGTCTTCGACGACAAGCCCACTTCGAAAGTTCTTCCTTGGCTTTACGGACGCTATCTCCTGTATTTGCGTCACAACAGGCTGCTGGACAGCGCCCAAATTCCCTTGAAGGCTCTAGAACTGCTCGAAAACAGCGGAGAAATGGCGGAGGACTGGGGGCGGAACAAGCGCTTCGTTTTTGCCGGCTTCATGTCCTGCACTCATGGGCAATTTGCCTTGCTCCAAAAGTTGGAGAAAATTTCTCACGAGGAACTGGTGCTCCTCAAACCCGCGACGGAGCTAGTGGATTTCCAAGACGCCACGCGACAGTTCAAAAGTCAAGAGAACACTTGGGAAGACGACCCTCCGATAATGCCTGGTGTTGTTGTCTCTCTTTCCATTTCGGAACATTCTCTAGAGCCTGAACTGGTGGCGCGGACCTTAGCTTTGTGGCAGGCAGGGACAGGAGTCCTCGCGACTTTGACACCGCCCGAAGGAGAAGAAAAAGAAGGAGAAGAAAAAGAAAGAAAAGAGGGGCGAACCCTCTTTCCCGGTTTTGGGGTCATGGGGATTTCGACTCCGCCTCACCGCATGGCAGCCTTGGAAGCCGCGCTTCGCCGTTACCACATCCCCTATTCCTTGGCGCGTGGGCGTAGCATCGCCCAAACCTTTTTAGGAACAACTCTAACTTCTCTGTGGACGACCTGGGTTCAAGGATTGAACTCCTATGACACGGCGCTTCTGCTCGCCCAACCTTGCCTTGGGGGACCAGGGTTTTCCATCGACGGCGCCGTTCGCGCCGGACCGCGGGGCGTCAAGGAATGGGCAGCCTACTTGAAGCAGGCTGCGAAAAATGCGGTCCATCAAGAAGAGACTAAAAATGCCAAACGCGCCCTCAAGGCCTTCAAAGCCCTGACGAAATTTTGCCTTCTGGTAGATAAGGGCGCTTCGCCCTCAAGGCTTTTAGGCGCGTTCCACTCCTTTCTGACCATGCCGGGCCTTTGGGTGGACGCTCTGGCCTGCCTCCCGGAGAGCAACCCAGACCTGGATGATAGCCTTCGAGAGCTGGTCGCCTCGGTGGAGGAGGTAGAGGATAAGGGTTTGGCCTTGCGTGAACTACAACCCGACCTGGGCCCCGCGGGCAAGGTCCTTCTCCAAGGCAAGGAGGCCATCGACTTCTTGCAAAGCTGGTGCGAGGAAACGCTGGTTCAGCCCAGCCCTCCCCTAAGGGGCGCGGTTGTTCTTTACGACGGACCGCCTCCCATTCTGGCCTCTCACTCTGTGTGGATTATAACTGACGTGACGCAGAAAAACTGGCCCGGTCTCATTCGCTCTTCCCCCCTCTTGGATGCTTCAGAGCGGGAAGCGATGGTGTCAGTATCCGCCTATTTGCCCTCCATACATGACAAATACACGCAAAAAGAAGCCCTTTTCCGTCGCTTGCTCCAAACGGGAGATAACTTGACCGTGACCTCCCACTCCACCACCGATGAGGAAGGGCGACCCACTAACGTCACGTCGTTTATGGATTCCTTTTTCACGGACATGAAAGTCTGGGAACACCCCGTGATACCCACTGTGGGTATCGGAGGCCTTACGCCGGGGCGCAGTGAAGCCTATTTCCCCGCTATCGAGGTGGAAATATCGGAGAAAAGAGAACGGGCCATGCCTGTGGCCCAAGGTTCGAGGCGAGGCGCGGAAGCCCTTCGATTGCCCGTCAGCGGCCTTTACAACTTGTTGGACTGTCCCCTGCGCTACTGGCTGGAACGGAATGCGAGGCTGAAAGAGCGTGACACGAAGCTCTTCAGCAAGGCAATGGCGGGGCAGTTAACTCACAAGATCTGGGAGGCGATCTGGCATACCCAGCAAAAAACGAGTGAGACTCTTTCCTTTTTGACGGCCGAGGAATGGCGAAGAGCTTTATCTCTAGAGGCCGATTACTCTGCTTTTGAGGTTTTGCTGAAGGACCGACGGCTGGAGCGCCACAGGAAGAATATGGAGTTTTATCTTCAACGCCTGGCTCATACCCAGCAAGCTATCTTAGACCGCTTAGCCGCGTGCGGTCTGCGCCATCGCTTGGTTTCAGCGGAGACGGAGCTGCCTCCCTACCAAGTGGAAGGCGTGATTTTTACGGGACGCTGCGACCGTGTGGAGGTTTTCGAAGACGGCAGTGTCGTCATTGTGGACTACAAGTGGGGACGAAGCGCCTCTTACGAGAAAGGACTGGCAAATCTGGCCTCTCGTCGCCATTTCGCCGCGCAGGGAGATGTTTTAATAGGAGATGGCCTGAAACGCGAGTCCTTCAAGTATGGCCTTCAGCTCTCGGCCTATGCTCTGATGTATGCTATCGAGCACTCGGAGGGTCAAGTGGCGGGAGTGGGTTTTTTGGGGCATGGAGACGGAACTCTCGCGGGAACTTTCGCGCCTCCCGTGGCGGGGTGTTATCTGCCGAACAAAAAAACTTCCGTGTCCCTACAAGAGCGCAAAGAAGAAGCCCTCGCGGCCATGAAATGCGCGGCGGCCCTGTTGAAGTCCCAACGTTACGAGCCCTGCTACGTAGCGGAGTCCTGTCGTCACTGCGGCGTCAAAGGCGTCTGCCGTAAGGGGGAGCTACGCGGCGACACCCTCCCGATGGCGGAAATGGACATGGAAGACTGGGAAGAGGAACAACAGTTATGAGGCTATAAGACTGGTGCGTTACATTCGGTAGCGAGCCATCAAATATTCATCCATGTACGCCCCATCCCGGATCGCGGCAAATTTTTTTATCCCTTCGACGACAAACCCCATGCTTCGATAAAGCGCGATAGCTGGCTCATTATCGACAAAAACGCTGAGTTCGACTCTTTTCAACATCAGCCACTTATCGGCAAGATCAAATATTGCGGTCATCAAAGCCCGCCCTACTCCCTGCCTTTGGTGATCCGCGTGGACCATGATACCGAGTCCCGCGGTGTGGTTTTCGCGGGGCATTTTTGAAACGGTAAGCCCAACGCAGCCGACGACCCTATCATCGACTTCCGCAACCAACATGTGGTCATTGGGAGAGAGATTCCTGATCAGCGCCTCTGTATCCACTACGCGCTCGCTTATTATTCCTAAAATGGTTTCTCTGACGCCATCCATTATGCGCATACGATTCATATCCGCCGCGTCCTCGATTTTGATCGCTCTAATATTCATTAAAATTCACCCCATCATCTACAAATGTTCAACAAACTTCATTAAATTTCAACAAACTTCATTAGATTTCATCAATTTTCATTGTTGAACGTTCCCGTCATTAGCTTTTTGCAGAAGGACGCGCGATGAACGGGAGAAAGCCCGATGGCACAGATGATTTTCCGATGGGCTTGCGTTGGGTACCCCTTGTGATGAGCAAAACCGTAGGCGGGATAAAGTCTATCCAGAGCGACCATAACACGATCCCGCAAGACTTTCGCGACCACGGAAGCCGCGGAGACGACGGGTACGAGAACATCTGCAGTTACCAATGGAAGTTGTTCGAAAGGGAGATTGGGAATTTTGTAAAGGCCGTCGATGACCACCAGATCGATGGGAAAAGGCAGCTTACAAACGCTTTTCTCCATCGCCCAGAGAGAAGCCCTACCCACGTTGAGCCTGGCGATGGAAACGACACTAGCGGCTTGAGCCCGCCAAGTAACGCCTAGCTCGCACATCTTTAGGAAAAGCGCGTCACGCCTTCGGGGCGTCATCAGCTTGGAGTCCTTGAGCCCCAGTCTCAAGAGTTCATCTTTTTGAGTATCGGTCAGTACCACGGCCGCGGCCATCACGGGCCCGGCCAGAGGCCCACGGCCCGCTTCGTCGGTCCCTGCCACGGTTCCCCCGAAGTCCTTCAAAAATTTCAGCTTTGCCGCGGAGTCCATAAAGGGTCGCCCGGCAACTCTAAAGTTACAGGTCCCAGCTTGCCGGCGGCAAAGGAGTCCACCAAACGCCGCCCCGCCAATGTCATATTCACGGCTCCTCCCCCCACCAAGCAACCTAACCGGCGACCAACGCGTTCAAGGGTTGTTTCGACGGGTTCGGGAACGTCGCCGTTGAAACCTTCCGGATCCGGCAGGTTCCACGTTTTTTCGGCGAGACGCCACAGGTCTCGCTCTCTCAGAAAACGGATCAGCTCCAGTGCCGTGACCTCGTAGCCTCCCACAACCTCCGCTTTGGCGCAACCCAGCCAGGACAGCATCCGATGAACACCCGGCTCGGAACGGGGATTGAGGATTCCAGGAGAGTCCACGACCAGGAAACCGTTGCCCCGATACCAACTGACGTCGCGGGTAACGCCGGGGATTCCTCCCACCCGCGCCCGGGACTTACCCACTAGCATGTTCAGAAAAAGGGACTTGCCTACATTGGGAATACCCACTACAGCCAGCCGAAGCTCCCGGTACGATGGCGCGAGATACGACAAATCTTTCCGTAAAGGTTCCAGGCTATCCTTGCGCAGATCGAAAGTCCAGATGTTTTGCTTTTGTTTAGCGAACTCGTCTAGCCAGAGATGGAGCCGTCGCGGGTCGGCCAGGTCTTTTTTGGCAAGCACCAGTGTCACAGGCTTTTGGCGCAATAGGGTGGTGATCAGGGGAGAGGATGTAGAAAAAGGCGCGCGCGCATCGCGCACCTCAATGACGAGATCCAATTTGTCGATCAATTCGCCTAACTTACGTTCCCCTTTAGCCATGTGGCCGGGAAACCAGACAGTTCTACCACTCATGCGGCGTCAATTCAATAATCTTTTCTGTTTTAGCTTTAGCGTTTTTAGCGAGGAACGCCAATGCGAGTCAGAGGCCAATAGCGAAAAAAGGCTGGTCCATGAATGTCTTGTTTCGGCACGTAACCCCAGAAACGACCATCTTGAGAGTTCGGCCGATTGTCACCCAAGGCGAAATACTTGTCCTCCGGAACGACGAAAGGCACTGTTGGGTAAAATTTATTTGGCCTCATCGTGTAATGGTCTTTGTTGACCACGTAAGGTTCGTTCACGGAAGAACCATTGATGTAGACGACACCGTTTTTGATGTCCACGATATCGCCGGGAATGGCGACGATGCGTTTGATAAAATCACGCGTCCGGTCCTCAGGGTATTTGAAAACGTAGATGCTGCCCCGAGAGGGAGTCGTAAACCAGTTCCAGAACTTAGCCACCAATACCCTGTCCCCTACCTGAAAGGTAGGCAACATAGATCCACTGGGTATCCAGAAAGCCTGCACCACAAACGTCCGTATGATCGCGGCCAATACGACCGCCCATATGATCGTTTCCAGAGTTTCTCTCCACCAAGGTTTCACCACTTCAGATGCCACTCTTGAAAAGCCTCCGTTCCCTTTTTCCGATTCGGAAAAACGTCGTTCCGATAACAATATAACTCTAACCCCCATAATAGGCAAGCGCAAACATTCAATCAAGCTCAGGGGGCGGAGCTTGATTGGGGTTTATTTCCCTATTTTCCTACACAGAATCGGCTGAAAACGTTATCGAGAAGAGCGTCGTCGTAACTGAGTCCTAGAAGACGTTCCAAACACTCTCTAGCCGCGGCCAGGAGACCAGCGATGATGTCCTGGCCGGCTTCTTTCGCCACCGCGGTCTCGGCCTCCGTGACGGCGAGAAGTGCCTCCCGGATCTCTGAAAGCTGCCGGGCCGTGACGTTGAGGCCGGAGTCCAAAGCTCCGCTTCCCGACACGAGGGCGAGAATACTTTCTTTCAAAAGGTCCAATCCTTCCCCGGTTTTGGTCGAGAGCGACAAAACCGGACTCTCCGGAGAGAGCTCGTGAATATCCTCTTCCGTGACAGATTCTTTCGTGACAGATTCTTTCGTGACGGATTCTTCCGTAACGGATTCTTTCGTAACGATGGAGAGACAGCCGGATTGTTTCAAGTCCGACTTGTTTAACACGACAAGATGATCCTTCTCGCGGAGACGATCAATATAATCGCGCTCGTCCTCGTCCAAGGGCAAAGATCCATCCAAAACCCAAAGACAGATATCCGCGCGGCGTAACTCCTCCAAGGCCCGTTCAACGCCGCCGGCTTCCGCCTCGTCGGCGGGCGCCCGTAGCCCCGCCGTGTCCACAAGCCGGATGGGGACTCCTCTATACGTGATGGCTTCCTCAATCACATCGCGAGTGGTCCCTGGAAGCGCCGTGACAATGGCGCGGGATTGTTTTAGAAGAGCGTTCAGAAGAGAGGATTTGCCAACATTGGGCCTACCGACCAGAGCAACCCGTATCCCCTCCCGCAGCAACAACCCCACCGAACAACGGTCCAACAGATCCTCTAGGCTCAAGCGGAGCGTCGCGATAGAGTCCATTAACGCCTCGTCCGTTTTGTAAGGGGTTGCTTCTTCGGGAAAATCTAACCCCACTTCGAGAACGCCTTGAAGGTCTAGCAACTCTTCGCGAACCTCAGCCGCGAAAACGGAAAGCTCTCCAGACAAAGTGCGAGCCGCCGCCCGTAGTGCCTCTTCGCTGCGGGAGCGGATGATCCCTAGCACGCTTTCCGACTGAGAAAGATCAATACGGCCGTTCAGAAAAGCACGCTTGGTAAACTCCCCAGGTTGGGCCAAGCGCGCGCCCTTACGGAGCAAATTTTCGAGACAGAGTTGAGCCACTAAAGTTCCCCCGTGGGTGTGAATCTCCACGACGTCCTCACCTGTATAGCTCCAAGGCGCGGCGAAATACACCACCAGTACTTGATCAATAACGGCGCCCTCTCCGTCCACAAGAGAGGCTAAACGCATAAAACGGGGAGGAGGGAACTCCAACCCTGTCTCGAACTTCAACATCGCTTTGGTCAGATTTACGGAACCAGCTCCCGAAAGCCGAACGATAGCGATTCCGGCTTCGCCCCAAGCCGTAGCGATGGCTACGATCGTGTCACTGCCGGACACCGGCCGCTGCTCCGTGCTTTTGTATCCAGTCTGTCGCCTCTTGTTTGCTGGCGACGAATCCCGTTCCCACCGCTATACCCAAGTCATTCAAGATTTCGCCAATCACCTTACCGGGCTTGATATCGAGAATTTTCATCACTTCGTCGCCACTCAGGTAGCGTTGATTGCCGTTGGCACGTCGGCGAGCCTCATCGAAGCGCCGGATGACCTCGCCCAATTTCCACTTATTAGCGGCCAGTACCTCCATGTTTTTCTGCCCGTCCGCCTCGGAATTACAGATCGCGAAGTCCAGGATCATCTCTACCGCCTCACTGCCATATTTCAAAACATCTTTACACAACTGTTCTTCCGTTTTAGCGACATAGTTCTGTCGGTAATTTTTAACGATGGCCCTCACGGTTTCTATTGTTTCGGACGGAACGTTCCACGCTTTCAGGTTCCACGTGGCGATTTCGGCTGCCTTGTTTGAGTCGGTGAACTGGCCCGCCTCTGATCCCACGTGATGGAAAAGCATCGCCAAAGAAAACGCCATATCGTTTTCCCTGCGTTTGCGCGCACCGAGAAAATCTTGAGCAATACTGAGCATTTTCAGCGTATGATCGAAGAGAGTCGTTTCCTCGCCGTTGATCTTGATTTTTTTCAATTCTTCGAGGGCGTTTAGGAAAAGGGGCAAAAGACGGTACCGGTCACACAGGTAGATAAAGTCATAAGGCCGGCGTCTCATTCCGTTCAAGATCTCGCGCCCCCATCGTTCGGCTGGGGTTTTCCCGATCTGTTCGGCGCTGCTCGTCACGAAAGCGCGCACCGACGACTCGCTTTTCCAAAAAATATCCATGTCCAACTCCGCTGCGAAACGCAACATACGCACAATGCGTATGGGGTCATCCTTTAACAAGTCCACGTCATCGTTGGTCAAACGGATCAACGAGTTACGAATATCGTGGCGTCCGTTGAAGGGGTCCACAAAACTATCGTTGCCTCGTATCGCTATGGCGTTCATGGTGAAATCGCGTTTCGCGAGATCTTCCTCGATGGTTGGGCCACGGATACAGGAGACTTCAACTTTATGTCCCAGGAGAGAAGTTCGCAAAACAGGAAAATCGGTTCTTCCTACCACTCCCTCTCCTAAGGATACCGCCAGTGCCTCCAAGTCGCAGGGTTCAACGACGATATTCAGATTTGAGGGGTAAATACCCATCACAACTTTACGCACGGGGTCGCCTACGAGCCAAGCCTTCACGCCCGACGATTCGATAGTTTCAAGAGCGCGCAGATACGTTTTCATCACTATCCCTCCGCGTATCTCAGTATTTTGACTCTACATCGCAGTTTACATCAAATATTTCAGAATTGCCATCTATAACATCGACGAAATAGAGTAATTTAAGATAAAAAACTAAAGACGGTCGTCAATCCCCATTCATATTAGATCACAATATATTATATTTTACGATAAAGCGATAAAAAAGCCAACGGCTGAAGCCATTGGATGAGAATCCTAACGCTGCCAACGGTGGCGTTTGTTTTGTATTTGGTTTCTTGCCATATGTCTACTTTAATGTTAAACTCCTTTTATGGCTTATTAACGCGAGATGCAGGGCGGAACACGACCGGGATATCAATCGGGATATCAAGGCGGCTGTAAATCTTCTCAGAGTGGGGGCATCCACTTTTAAAGGAGAAGACGTAAGGAGAAGACGTAAGACCGGTTTCAGTCGGCTGTCTTTGTCGATCTTAGAATCCCACAACTTTAGTCGTGGGAGTATGTCAAGAAAATAGATTCGCTCTTATTTTTCGCTGTTTATTGTGATCTTTGATCATAAGTCATAAGCGGTTGGATTCAAATTGGGTTCACATTGAAACGGAGAGGTGTTTATGTTGGATTGGAACAAATTGGAACAAAACCTGATCGCATTGCGGCGAGACCTGCACAAATATCCAGAAAGCGCTTGGACGGAGTTCCGTACCTCTTCCCTTGTGGCCGAACGCCTGGAGAAGCTGGGCTATGAGCTAGCGGTGGGACTGGATACGATAGAACCTTCGGCAGTCATGGGGCGTCCCCCTCAGGCGGAGATCGACAGTCACGTGGAGCGCGCGAAACGACAAGGAGGCAACCCTGAGTGGATCGACAAGCTTAGGGAATACACAGGCGTTGTGGCAACCCTTAGGACCGGGAAACCCGGACCCGTCATCTCTCTTCGCTTCGACATGGACTGCGTCGACGTAGACGAAACGAAAATTCCCGACCATCGTCCGAACAAAGAAGGGTTTGCCAGCGTCAACGCTCTGTTGATGCACTCCTGCGGTCATGACGCTCATACCACCATAGGGATCGGTGTGGCCGAGGTTTTGGCGAAAAGAAAAAATGATCTGGTTGGGGAAGTCCGGCTGATCTTTCAACCCGGAGAGGAGGGTTGCCGTGGAGCCTACGCTATGACGCAAAAGGGTGTTGTTGATGGATCGGATTATTTCCTGGCCATGCACATCGGCAGCGGGCTTCCCAGCGGCACGTTCGGGCTCAATTCGCTGGGTTACCTTTGTACCACCAAATTCGACGCGGAGTTCACCGGCCGGTCGGCTCACGCCGCGGGCGCGCCCCACGAGGGGCATAACGCGCTTTTGGCCGCGGCCGCGGCCGCCATCTCCTTACATACTATCGCTCCCCATCGAGACGGCCCTATGCGCATTAACGTAGGAGTGCTGAACGCGGGAACGGGACGCAACGTCATCGCCGAGAAGGCCGTCATGAAGGCGGAAACCCGTGGCAGTACCCAGGAGATCGCCGATTACGTTTACAAACGGGCTCTGGAGGTCTTGAAAGGCGCGGCCACCATGTATGAGACCGAGGTTGTTGTGACTCAAACTGGCGCGGGAACCACCGCCGCGGGAGATGCCCCCCTTGTGGCAAAGGTCGGAGAGGCGGTAAGGGCGTCGGGGCTTTTCCAAGAGGTTCGCGAAACCGTCCAAGGCGGGGGCAGTGAGGACGCGACCTGGATGATGCGTCGCGTGCAGGAAGCTGGTGGGCAGGCAACTTATATGGGTTTGGGATCGGATATCACCGCGCCCCATCACAATGGTTGTTTCGACGTGGACGAGAGCAGCCTGCTTCTGGGCGTCAGAGCCCTTGTCGCCATTGTGGAACGACTCCTAAAGCCTTAGAGAATATTGATAAAACCCCAATATTGATCAAACCCATAGGAAAACATTATAATAAAAGCATTATAATATTCTCGATTTTATGATCTTGTTTTGGGCTATGCTAGCTTTAGTTTTTTATTTTAATTCGCTACAGGAGGAGTATGACATGAAGAAAAACATCGGGCCCAAGTTGGGCATTTACCCGACTCCCGTGGTTGTGGTCGGGACCTATGACACAAATAACAAGCCAAACCTGGTGACTTTGGCTTGGGCGGGTGTCTGTTGTTCAGAGCCTCCGTCGGTGCAAATTTCCATCCGTAAGAGCCGTCACACTCACCCGGCGATCGTAGAACGCAAGGCGTTCAGCGTGAACATACCCTCGGCAAAGTATCTTCTGGAGACGGACTACGTGGGCATTGTTTCGGGCAAGGACGCCGATAAATTTAATGTCACGAAATTGACCCCTGTCCGCGGGGAATCGGTGGAAGCGCCTCTGGTGTTGGAGTTTCCCATCTCCATGGAGTGTAAGCTGACCCACACACTGGAGCTTGGAAGTCATGACCTGTTCGTGGGGGAAATCGTAGCCTGCTGGGTAGCGGAAGAGGTTTTGCTCGGCGGTGGCAGGCTGGACTCGAAGAAGATCGACCCCCTCGTTTTTACGCTCAGCGGTGAGTATTTTGGGATCGGCGAACTTTTGTCCAGCAGCCACGGGGTCGGGAAGAAATTAATGGAAAAATAAACGGAGACAGACGAATCAAAGTTGACGATACGCCCCGCGAAACGGGGCGTATCGTGACAAAACAGGCATTAATCCTAAATAGCATTAATCCTAAATAGTGGACGGAAAGCGTTTCGCTGAAAAACTCAGCCGCTTACCAGCTTCAACTTACCAGCTTCAACAGCTCGTCTAAGCTCTTTTTACCAAAAGCGGGTTTGCCGTCGTTTACGATGATGGCAGGAACGCTCATGATCGAATGCCTGTTCTTGAAATCAGGGAAACGCGACACGTCGATCATTTCAGCCTCGATCAGCGGATTTTTGAGCGCGATCAATTGTGACGCGGCTACCACGTCTGGGCAAAGCGTGCAAGAAAGGGACACGCCGATTTTGATGTTGGCTTTGTTCTTCAGCGCCTGGATCTTTTTTAGCGTGTCCTCGCTTACCCCTTGTCCGGGTCCTGCGGCGTTGTAAAGGGCGAGAATGAAGGAGTTAATTTCGTGCCCGCCGGGTATACCGTGGAACTGCACGCCCATGTAGGCTCCGTCCGGGCCCAGGAGGGCGAACGTGGGGAAGAGAGTGGCGTTGACCTGTCTTTCCCTCTCCGGGGCCTCGCCTTTACGCAAAAACTCGATTTTCACCTTGTCTGTCAAAGCGCTGAACTCCGTCAGAAATGCCTTGATTTCCTCATTGAAGTTGTTATTGAAGTTGTTATTGAAGTTGTTATTAGAGTCGCCGCCGTCATCCAAAAAGGCCACCAGTCCGACCTGATTTTCAAAGCGCTGGAAAATAGGCGCCAACTGCTCCCGAAGCTCTTCGTCAAAAAAAGAATCCATCAATCGCGGGACGACATGCTCTTCATCGGACAGCCCCAGCCGTTCCTTCTTTTGCGCCACGTACTTTTCGGCGCAGGTGGCCGCTAGAGCGCCGTCCGAGACGGCGGTGACCAGTTGCCGAAGCTCTTTCGGACGAATGTCTCCCGCCGCGAACACTCCGTCCACGTTGGTGCGCATGTTCTCGTCGGTGGGAATGTAGCCTCGCTCGTCGAGCCGAAGCTGTTGGGCGTATTCCGCGCTTTGAGGCACGTACCCGACGAATACGAACACGCCGAAGGTCCGCGCGTTGCCCTGCTCGTCGTTTGGCGCGTCATAACGCCAAGTTTCACCAGAACGATTGTCGATGAAGGTGGCATATCGAGGAACGGTGTCCCCTCCCACCTCCAAAAGTTCCGCCTGAAACCGAACCTTGATCTTGGGGTGCGCTAGGACCCGCTCGGCAATGGTTTTGGAGCAGGTGAAATCTGGTTCTCTGGCGATGACGGTCACTTTTTTGGCGTAGCGCGTCAGGAAAATCGCTTCCTCCGCCGCTGCGAACCCCGCTCCGATCACAAAGACATCCATGCCGGTGAAAAACTCGCCGTCACAAGTGGCGCAGTACCCGATACCGTGTCCCCTGAACTCCTCCTCGCCCACAAAACCCAGCTTCCTAGGCACGGCACCGGTCGCGACGACCACGGCCAGTGCTTGATATTCGCCATCCACGGTACGAATTTTTTTGATGTCCTGCGTAAAGTCCACTGACTCCACCACGGCCCGCAGAAACTTCACACCAAAGTTTTCCGCCTGCTTGCGCATAGTTTGCCCCAGTTCGTCGCCCGATACGCGCAGGATGCCCGGGTAATTCTCCACCTCGGACGTGATTTTGATCTGTCCTCCAGATCGATCCCGGTCGAGCACAAGGGTCTTGAGCTTCGCGCGCCCGGCGTAGATGCCTGCGGCCATTCCCGCGCTGCCGGAACCGATGATAATCAGGTCGTACAGATCATTCTTCATGTTTTACAGCTTTCCGACCAGATCTAGGCTGGGCTTGAGGGTTTGCTCACCGGGCCGCCACTTCGCTGGACAAACCTGGTCGCCATGCTCCGCCACAAACTGCGCGGCCTGCACCTTGCGCAATAACTCGGCTGCCTCACGACCGATGCTGGTGTCGTTAACCTCGTAAGACACGATCTTTCCCTCAGGATTGATGACAAAGCTGCCCCGCAGCGCCATACCTGAGTCTTCGATGTAGACCTCGAATGCTTCCGCGAGCTTCGCGGTGGGGTCGGCCAGCATAACGTACCGTATCTTTTTGATGGTGTCCGAGGCGTCATGCCACGCTTTGTGCACGAAATGACTGTCCGTGGACACCGAGTAGACCTCACAGCCGATTTTCTTAAACTGCTCGTAATGATCGGCCAAGTCGCCCAGTTCGGTAGGACACACAAAGGTGAAGTCGGCCGGGTAGAACACAAAAACCGACCATTTGCCCAGGATGTCCGCCTTGGTGACCTCTTTGAATTTTCCGTCCGCAAAAGCTTGTACTTTAAAATCTCCAATTTCTTTATTGATGAGCGACATGTCGTTCCCTCCTAATTTTTTAATAGAAAATGTTTTAATTTTTTAATAGAAAATGTTTTATCATGATCGGCGCAATGCCGAATCCGCCAAATGAAAATCGCTACTTACCCAGCCTTTTGACAGGCCTTGCAAACTCCGCTGAATATCATCACCCGGCTTTCCACTCTGACCCCCGTGCACGCCTCCACCGCCTGGTCGATCTCACCAACGAGCCCTTCCGAAACACTTCCGTCGGTGTCGAAAATGTGCCCGCAACGAACACAAGCAGCATGATAATGTTCATGGGCATTCGGGTCAAAGCGATCAGGCGTTTCTGGAAAGGACAGCCTCAAAAGCTCCCCGTCCTCAGCCATTAGACTCAGATTACGATAAACAGTGCCGAGGCTGATCTGCGGGCAGTCCTTTCTCACCTCCTCATATACCTCCGCCGCAGTCGGATGGTTGAGCCGCGAGAGAACGCCCCCAATCGTCTCTTTCTGCGCGCTGTAACGCCTAGGCACATTTCCGCCCCCTCTTTTCATAATAGTAATCATTACTACTACTATTAAAACTATCTTACTTTATTTTTCCCGAATGTCAAGGGTTAGATTCGATACTAAAACCGCAGTTTGGATTTGTTATGGTGGCATGAGCGGCAGGAAAAGCAAAAATGAACGGCCTGCTACTCGATTTTAAGCACTCCCCGCTACCAGCCGTTGCGATGGAACTTAGTTTCTTCCACGCCTTTGTGGGGAGCTTTGTGTTCCGTTCCATAGCCGACGAGGGCTATCGCCAAGATCCGAACTCCCTCCGGGATACGCAAAAGAGGCGGTACCGTGCCCTCTCTTTCGGGACGGTTGGCGATTTGCAGCCATACCCCTTCGAGTCCCAGAGCCCTCGCGGCGAGCAGAAGGTTTTCCATAACGCAGGAACCATCTTCCATCCATGTGCCGTCGGTGAGTTTATGCTCTTTTTCGTAGTTTGCCACATCCACGCAGACAGCAAAAGCCAGAGGTGCTCCGGCTACCATTCGGGTGCGCTCGCTCGCCGCCCCAATCTTCGCCAGAAGCGTTTTGTCGTCGATCACCACCACATGACAGGGGCGGATGTTCATGGCGCTGGGGGCTGCGAAGGCACACTCCAAAAGCGCCTCCACTTTCTCCGGCTCCACACTCCGAGACTCAAAAGCCCGAACGCTGCGTCGGCCCAAAATAATTCGGATTGTTTCGTTATCAGTCAATAACATCTTGTTTTCTCCTCACATAAAATGATAAGCGAATAATTTATTTTATTATTTTAGTTATTTTTCAGAACAGTGCCGCTGTTGTCCTTCAGATAGACGTCATGGGCTCCTCCTTCCAGGATGCTCAGAGATGACACCAAGGTGATCCTGGCTTTTTCCTGAAACTCTGACAAGGTCAAAGCGCCGCAGTTGCACATCGTGGCCCGGATCTTGCGCAATGTGACGGAGAGGTTGTCGTGGAGATTTCCGGCGTAAGGGACGTAGGAATCCACGCCCTCCTCGAAGGAAAGTTCGCCAGTCGTTTCCCCTAAATCGTACCTCTGCCAGTTCCGCGCCCGAAGCGAACCCTCACCCCAATACTCCTTCATGTAATTGCCCCCCACAATGGCCTTGTTGCCGGGACTCTCGTCGAACCGGGCAAAGTACCGACCCAACATGCAAAAATTGCCTCCCATCGCCAAAGCCAAAGCCATGTGGTAGTCGTGCACGATTCCCCCATCAGAGCAGATGGGAATGTAGACCCCCGTCTTCTCGAAATACTCATCTCGCGCCGCGGCCACATCGATGACCGCCGTGGCCTGACCCCTTCCGATTCCCTTTGTTTCCCGCGTGATGCAGATGGAACCTCCCCCGATGCCGATTTTGACGAAATCGGCTCCAGCCTCGGCCAAGAAAAAAAACCCTTCGCGATCCACGACATTACCCGCGCCTACCTTGACTGCGTCGCCATAAACAGCGCGGATGTGCTGGAGCGCCATCTTCTGCCACTCAGTAAACCCCTCCGAGGAGTCGATGCAGAGCACGTCCGTCCCGGCTTCAATCAGTGCCGGCACCCGCTCTCGATAATCCCGCGTGTTGATCCCCGCACCTACCATGTAACGCTTGGACGCGTCCGTGAGTTCCAGCAGGTTTTCCTTGTTGGAGGTGTAGTCCTTTCGGAAGACGAAAGCGACCAGGTGGCCCGTGGCGCTCAAGATGGGCAGAGTATTCAACTTATGGGTCCATATGATGTTGTTGGCCTCCTTCAAAGACGTGCCTTCTGGGGCGTACACGATCTTGTCGATGGAGGTCATAAAAGTGTCGATACGCGTGTCCTTGTCCATGCGGGTGACGCGATAGTCCCGGCCCGTCACAATTCCGATCAGTTTCCCGTTTTGGGTTCCGTCGTCGGTGATGGCCATTGTAGAGTGTCCCGTTTTTGCCTTGAGCGTCAGAATATCGCTCAAAGTCTGATCCGGCCTCAGATTCGAGTCGCTGGTCACAAAACCCGCCTTGTAGTCCTTTACCCTCTTGACCATGGCCGCCTGAGACTCCACGGGCTGGGAGGCGTAGATAAAAGAAAGACCTCCCTCCTTCGCCAGGGCAATGGCCATTTTGTCGTCTGAAACGGACTGCATCACAGCAGAAACCAGCGGGATATTCATGGACAGTGGCGCTTCCTCGCCTCGCCGAAATTTTACGATGGGTGTTTTTAAAGACGTGTTCGCCGGTACACACTGGGATGAAGAGTAACCGGGAACCAGTAAATATTCATTGAAAGTCCGCGAGGGTTCCGGGTAATAATGAGCCATACCATTTTCTCCTTCAATTCCATTTTTTACACTCTTTATACTCTTTATATTCTTTACACTCTTCTCACTTTTCCTCCGTCCGTGGCGCGGCACAGGGTAATGTGGGGAATTTTCCCCGTTCGTTTCTGGTACCTTTCCGCGACGTAGTCGGCGAAGTCCTCTGTTTCGGCGTAGAGCAACGCCACGGCGCTGCCTCCGAATCCGCCACCAGTCATGCGGGCTCCCAGGCAAGCGGGGTGTTCCCGAGCTAAGGCGCTGATGACATCCAGCTCGAAGCAGGAAATCTGAAAATCGTATTGAAGGCTGAAATGACTTTTGTTCATGAGTTGGCCGAAAACAACGGCCTCTTTCTTTCTCAAAGCGACCGCCGCCTCCCGCACGCGCAGGTTTTCGGAGAAAATGTGACGGGCGCGGCGAAACACCGTCTCCGGCATGTCCTTCTTGTGAGCGTCTAACGCCTCCTGGGTAGCGTCTCTTAGAAGCGGTACTCCCAAGATCCGACAGGCGGTCTCGCATTGTTCGCGCCGCTCGTTGTAAGCGGACGTCGGCAGCGAATGTCGGGTGTCCGTGTCCAGCAGCGCCACCACCGTGCTTTCCGGTAGATCGAACAACTCGTGTTCCAGAGAACGGCAGTCGATCAAAAGCGCCTTATCAGCCTGGCCCAAGGCGCATATCGTCTGGTCCATGATGCCACATTTCATACCGATCCACTCGTTTTCCGCGCGTTGCCCCAGTCGCGCTACCTCCAGCTTCGGCAGGTCGTAGCCTCCCAGCTCCGCGAAGGCCAGAATAGTCGTCACCTCCAGCGCGGCAGAGGAGGAAAGCCCCGCTCCCTGGGGAACATCGCCTGTGAGAAGGCCGTCAAACCCAGACAGCGAGAGGTTTTTTTGGCGTAGGGTCCAAGCGCAGCCTTTCACGTATTCGAACCAGGGAGACGAGTCTTTTTTTAGTTCATTTCGGAGGTCCCAGCTGCATTCCTCACCGTAGTCGGCGGAGTGGACGCGCACTACACCGTCGCTCCGGCCGCGCACCGCCATCCACAGAGCTCGGTCGATGGTCATGGGGAGCACGAACCCGCCGTTGTAGTCAGTGTGCTCGCCAATGAGATTCACGCGTCCCGGTGTGCGGACGAGAAACTCCGGAGTCACCCCAAAGTGGGAGCGAAATGCCTGGATCACCTGCTTCTCGCTAATCGAATGATTAACGCTTTGGTTTATGCTTTGGTTTATGCTTTCATTTTTATTCATATTCTCAGCTCTCTCCGCGCCGTTTGTAGTGTACTGTCGAACAATCCCGCAGGCGCACCGCCGCCTGCTCTGCCGTGATGTCCCTCTGAGCCTCCGCCAGCATTTCATACCCCACCAAGAACTTGCGTACTGTGGCGGAACGTAGGAGCGGCGGGTAAAAATGCGCGTGAAGTCGCCAATGGGGGAAAAGGCTGTGAGGCTGACCGTGCCAACCCATGGAGTAAGGAAAGGAAATCTCGAAGAGATTGTCGTATCGGGTCAGGATTTTCTTTAAGATGTCTGCTAAGGCGTCTCTTTCCGGGCCGTTCAGTTCCGGCAGACTCCCAATAGTGCGCCGAGGCAGAAGCAGCAGCTCAAAAGGCCACATTGCCCACCAGGGCATGAGAGCCACCCAGTGGTCGTTTTCTTCCACGATGCGTCGCTCTTTCTTCGGGGCTTCCTTCAGCTCCTCTTCCAGATAGTCCGCCAGCAGTTGACGCCCGTGGGCGGCAAAATAACGTGCCTGTTCTTTTTCCTCTTTGGCGGGCTCGTTCGGCAAAAAGGACCCCGCCCAAATCTGCCCATGGGGATGCGGGTTGGAACACCCCATCAAGGCGCCTTTGTTCTCGAAGATCTGCACCCATTCATATTGGGCGGAGAGTTCTTCGTATTGCTCTGCCCAGAGGTTCACGACACGCCGAATGTCGGGTGGCTCCATTTCCGGCAAGGTCAGGTCATGACGGGGCGAAAAACAGATAACCCGACAGGTTCCAGAGGATGGCTCCCACCTCAATAATTTTTTCCCTGTTTTTTCTGCTTCGTGAGCTTGAATGTTTGTTAGCGGCATCAGGGCGGCAAAGTCATTGGTGAAGACAAAGGTGTGATCATAGGAGGGATTTTTCGCTCCTCCAGCTCTCTCGTTGCCGGGGCAGAGGTAGCAGGCCGGGTCATAAGACGGGCGGTTGTCAGGGGGAAGGTACTCCACTTTTCCCTGCCAAGGACGCTGTGTTCTGTGAGGCGAAACCAACACCCATTCTCCCGTCAGAAGATTAAAGCGGCGGTGGGGCTGATCCAAATAACGTACTGCCGAAATGTCAGGGTTTTCCACAGAGTTTTCCATACATAAAAATCCTCCAGACAAGTTTGCGTGGAAGTCGCAATGGCGTTTTCAACTAGGAAACGCATCCTCCGCATTTCGACCATTATAATGGAATCAGGAGGTGGCGTTCATGTATGACCTTGTTTTGAAGAGTGGAACCTTGGTGACGTCCGAGGACATTTTCGAGGGCGATCTGGCAATTCGTGACGGAAAGATCGTGGCGATAGGACAAGAGTTGGACGCGGGTGAAAGCCGCTGCCTGGACTTGGTAGAAAAAATCGTACTGCCTGGGGCAATCGATCCTCACGTGCACTTGTCGCTCTCCGTGGGAGGAACGTGCTCCTGCGACGATTTCGAAACGGGAACGAAAGCTGCGGCCTCGGGTGGGGTTACCACAATCATCGACTTCACCGTAGGCAGCCGCGAATCGACAATGCCGGACGACCTGGAGAACCGTTTAAAGACCGCGCGGGGTTCTATCGTGGACTATGCTTTTCACGCCGAGGTGGTGGGCTGGACACCCGCGCGTCTGGATGAGATGCGCGAAGTGTCGGAGATGGGGGTGCGCAGTTTCAAATTTTTTACCGCCTATGGGGCATCAGGGCGGCGCACCGATAACGGCCCCTTGCTGGAATCCATGCAACTCTTGGCCGAGATCGACGGGTTGGCCGTGGTTCACGCCGAGGACGAGAGCGTTATTCAGACACTTCTCGACCAAATGACCGACGAAGAAAAATCACACATGACCGCCCTGGGACTCTCCCGCCCCGACGTCTGCGAGGCCAGCGCCATCAACTCCGTCGCCTGGTTGGCCCAGTGCGCCGGCGCGCGCGTTCACATCATGCACCTGAGTTCTCAAATGGGCTTAGAGGAACTTTTGAAAGCTCGGAGAGACGGGGCCGAGATTACGGCGGAAACCTGCCCTCAATATTTGTTGCTGACCGACGAAGTTTACAAGAAAGAGGACGCGCGTTTTTTTTCCGCCGCTCCCGCTTTGCGGACCATCACCGACCAACAAGCTCTGTGGCGCGCCCTTTCCAAAAAAGACCTGGCTTTTCTCACCACCGACCACTGCCCTTTCACGCGGGAGCAAAAAACGTGGCAAGGGCGCTTCGATCATCTGCCCTACGGGCTTTCCGGCGTGGAACTGATGTTGCCTCTGGCCTATTCCGAGGGAGTCATGAAGGGACGGTTTTCCTTGAGCGACCTGGCGGAGTTAACCTCGACGGCGGCTGCGAAGCTCTATGGCCTTTACCCCCAGAAGGGAAGTCTTTTGCCGGGAGCAGACGCCGACGTAGCTGTCATCGACCCGAAGGCCGAGTGGACGGTGACGGCGTCCGAACTCCGCTCCAACTGCGATTTCTCCCCTTACGAGGGATTGTCTTTGCGGGGGAAGGTCTGCGCGACGCTTTCCAGGGGAGAACTGATCTATCGGGACGGAGAATTTACGGGGCATCCGGGGCGAGGCCGATTTCTCGCGCGGTGATGTGGCGATGACTTGGAGAAAAGTGGCTAATGGCCTGTTGTTCTGCGCCGGAATGTTGGCTGGTTTCGTGGCCGGGCACCTTTTCTATTTCGAACGGTACATGCCGGGATGCGCCATGTTCACCCTGACTGCCCTGTTTTTGTTTTATGCCTTGACCAACCTACACATCGGCGCGGAATATGCGGAATATGACGAAGAATTTTCCTCAACCGAGGAGCTGGACGACTTACGAAAAACTTTGGCCAACCTGGCGCTGATGGTGGCCCAAAACGCCATCGACGGCGCAAAAAACATCGGTCGCGCCATGCCTCCCACGCCGGCGGAACTCACCAGGCTGGAGGACGACCTGATGCCTCTTCTGATTGACCTGCAATCTGATCGCAAGGGGCGGGAACATATCATGCAGGAGCTCGACAAACTGCGGACGCGTTCCCGCCAAAGCGAGGGACGCCGCGCTTTAAGCGACAAGAGTTTTCGCGGACGGTAACTCGACGCGATTTTCAGTTCTTTACAAATTCCGCGCCGCGTTTTTGCATAACCTCCAAGTGAGACAGCCTCAGCACCACCGAGGCTTCCTCCCCTTGGTTATCCAGTTCCACCGTTCCGACGGCCTCGACCCAATCGTCTTGTTTAGGGGCGGGGTCGCCGTCAAAAAGAACCTGGAACCCGGCTACTCCGTCGTTGCCGCAACAACCAGGACCATAACGAATCACGTAGCGAAAAGTTTGGGTAACCTCATCGTCCAGTTTGTCCGTGTATTCCTCGTAAATGCCCTCCAGCTTCACCATCCGTCCCAGGTATTCGTCTGGGTTGAGGTAGATGTCGTTACACTGCTGAATGAACATCTTCTCCCGGATCTCGAAAATTTTTGGGTTTTCCGCGCTTTGTTCTGGGGTGGAGGCGAAGAGCGCTTGGTTGGGAAACGTGAGCGCCATAAAAGCGACTCCCACAAGCGCGATGAACAGCTCTTTTTTCGGTACGTACTTCATGAATATAACCATTCCTTTCGCTACGCTCAGGCACAGAACATGATGAAACGTACAGAGAGTGCGCTTAAGCGCTTATTTTGATATTATGCTGTTCGAGACACAGACACACTACAAAGCACGTGGAGGTGAGTGGGCATAGTGAGTGGGCACATTAACATATTCCCACGATTAAAGTTATGGGATTCTAAAATAGACAAAGACAGCCGACTGAAACCGGTCTTACGTCTTCTCCTTTAAGAGTGGATGCCCCCATAAGAGTGGATGCCCCTACTCTGAGAATATTTACAGCCACATTAATAGCCCGGTCGTGTCCGCTCCGCATCTCACCGCATCTCACGTTGATAAGCTATTAAAGGAGTTTAACATGAAAGTAGACATATGACAAGAAACCAAATACAAAACAAACGCCGCCAACGGTAGCGGTGGCGGTGCGATTCTCATCCAGTCTCATCCAACAACGGCTGAAGTCGTTGGCTTTCTCATCGCTTTATCGTAAAAACAGTATCCTGCTAAAACCCTACACAAATGTGTAATAGTCCAGATTTTTCCCTCTTCATCTTTCCCTCTTTCCCTACTTTAGGTTCATAATTAGCAAAGTTAGAAGCAACCTCCTTTATTTTTTTGTAGTACGCCTCATCGTTTCTACCTTGTTCCCTCCCTCTCTATTGTAGATCATCTGACAGAAGGGCCTTGGCCCATACGCGCACGGCTGCGTTGGGGTGGGCAAGATGAGTCTTCAGGCGCTCACGCGCCCATTCTGGGCAGGGAATGGAACGTTGTTTCATAAGGTTGAGCAAAGAGACAAGTATAACGGGTTCCTCCCGTACCAGAAGAAAGCGTAAGGTGGAGGGTGAAACAAAGGACTCTTGAGGCCACTGCCGCAGGATCAAGGCAACGCCCTTGGGGGCGGCTTTCTGGATGTATCGCTCCAGAAGGTCTTGATCCGCTTCTCGCGAGCCTGAGAGGCGCAATAAATAGACTAACAGCAACTCAGGCATCTCTGAGGCCTTGTTCACCAGATGTTTGGCCAAGGTTCTGTGATTTTCCAGATTTAAGGGGAGTAAAGAGACCAAACGGGCTGTTTTTTCGTCGATCTCCCAATTTTGCAACAGACTAAGAACCGCATCCAGAAGTTCGCGGCGATTGACCAACGTCCCCAGCCGAGAAAGGGCAAGGTGACGCACTTGGGGAATTCCGCTGGAAAGGCGAAGTGTCAAGTCCTGGGTGCTGCAACTCCGGGTTTCCTGCTCGACACGGACCAAGAGGTCTTCCAGAGCCTGTTCAGCGGAGCTCAAAATCGCCTCCACAGAGGCCTCCCGCGAGCGATGAACCTGTTCCTCCGCTTCTCGCTCCGTTTCTTTTCTACGGTCTTCCTCTAGGTGTTCTTGTACCTGTCTCTTGCGACGCCAGCTTCCCTTCCACTTCCAGCCGGACACCTTCGGTGCGGAGGGAACCTCGCTCCGTACCTCTTCGTTAAGCTCGTCTTGACTTAGATTTTTGAGAAATGTATAAGCTCCGGTGATCTGCTCGAATTTACGCGCACCCTGTTTGCCCACCACGTCCGGGTGACAGGTTCGCGCAAGACGGCGAAACGCTGCTCGGATTTCCGAGGACGTGGCATCTGGTGGCAAGCCTAAAATCTGTAAATTATGCGCTACTTTAACCGAAATACCCATCCGTTTATCCCGTGCCCCCGATGGCTTCGCCAATTACAATCCCCATTAGGATAGCGCAACTTCCAGATTTTTGACAACTGTCTCTAGAATCTCTAGCGAGGAGTCCTCGTCTTCTACATCCTCGATACAGCGCACCAGACGGTGAAGTCTGTCCAAATGCGAAGGTGAAAGAAGGATCTCCAGGGAAGTCAGGCGTAATTTCAACGCGCGAATCCGTTGCCGGGAGGAAAAATCTGAGGTCGCCTCCATATTCTCGTTCTTGGGTGAAAGAGGCGTTTCCGCAAGCGCGTTTTTGTGTTTTACGCTGAAACTGATCGAGCCTGCGGCGGAAAGGACACAGCGGAGTTCGACCTCCAAACCCTCCGTGACCTCCAACTCCAAGAGAGAGAGAACCGTTCGCTCTTCCTGGGCGTCGCCCCGCATGTCGGCTAGTTTCTGAAAAACGGGTACCTCCATCTGTCCTGATCGGAGCGGCACAAAAGTCGTCCGAGCCGTGAAGGGCACGGGTGTTCCGGCTGGAATCAAGATCTCCGGAGCGCCGTCCCGCAAAAAACCGATGTCCCCGGACAGCACGTCCAGTAGCAGCCGCTTCTTTCCCCCCTGAGTGTAGAGCGCTGCCCCCGTCGCGATGGACTCCTCCGCACAGAGGCTCAAGCGCTCAGGATGCGTCACCTCTTTCTCCAGTATCTCGCGCAAAAGAGGCATACGGCTAGACCCTCCCACAAATAACAGGTGTTCCGGCTTGTATTGTTCCCACATCTTCTGCACCACGTGCACGATACGCCTGATCGAAAAACGAACCATGCGCTCCAGGTCTTCCCGCTCGATCCGAAGACTGGGGTAACTGAAACTTCCTTTGCCCATAGCCGGAGGTGTCCAATCGCAACTTCGGCTAGAGGAAAGGGTGATTTTGATCGCCTCCGCCTCCAAGATCAACGTGCGCCAACGTGGGTCATCAGCGGGCAAAGCGCCGAATCCTAATCGCTCCTTCAGCCACTCCGCCAAAGCGAGGTCAAAATCGTAGCCGCCGATTCTGGCGCTACCCACGCTCTCCAAAACCTGCCACACCCCGCCTTCGCTTTCCACGACGGAGACGTCCACTGTTCCAGCGCCGAAGTCCAATATCAAAAAACGTCCCTCGCGCCCAAAAGCCAACGCCGCCGCCGTCGGCTCGGCTACAGTGCGGACATCCCTCAGGCCCGCCTCCTCAGCGGCCTGGGTCATGGCCTTTCTTTGAGAGAGAGAAAAACCGGCGGGGACGGCCAACACGCAGGAGGAGACAAACTGCCCTAAAAAAGCCTCGGCATCCTCTCGCAGGACACCGAGCAGTGGCGTCAGCAGGTTCTCCGCCTTATAGATCTTTCCGCCGCAGAAAGCGCGAAAGTCTCCGCCCACCTTACGTTTGAGGTCCCACCAAACGGGAGAGGGTTTTCGAAGGGATAGGCGCACGGCATCTTCCCCCACGATCCAACCTTCATCCCACCCTACCACGGACGGAGTGGACGCGCGTCCCCATCGGTTGGGAATCACCACTGGACGGTCCCCGTCCAAGACGGCACAGAGGGCGTTTCGCGTTCCCAAGTCTATCCCGATCGTCACGTTGCGATTAGCCTCCATCACTTCGACCCCCCGCTTCTCCCCACAGCTCGCCATTTAATTCTCCATTTACGCAACCCGTTATGCGAACCTGAATTTCCCGTCCCGCTTGCCTCAACACACCCCTTTCCTCTAGGACGACGGCAATGAAGTGTCGCGTATAACCTAATGCGACCTTTGAGCCCAATGCTGCCTTTACCATCGTCATTCCGGACTCTCCCGCGCCTTCTACCAGGACGGAGAGGTCACGTCCCACAAAGTGGGAGGCATAGCGCGTCAGAAGTTCTTCCCCCAGAGTCAAGGCGACCGACATCCTCTCAGAGGCGACCCGCGGAGGCACACGGCCGGGAAAAGCGGCCGCTGCCGTTCCTCGGCGAGGCGAATAAGGGAAAACATGAACACGCCCTAATTTTACTCGTCCCATCAGAGCGAGGGTGTTGCGAAAAGCCTCTTCGCTTTCGCCGGGGAACCCCACCAGAATGTCGCTGCTGATGTGCAAATCCTCGCCCAACTTCTTCCGAGCCCGCTCGCAGATCCGGGCAAAGTCATCCGCTCCATACCCGCGCCTCATCAGAGCGAGAACTTCGTCATCGCCACTCTGCAAGGGCAGATGCAGGTGTGGGCAGAAAACAGGAGAATCTGCCAGGGCTTCCAGAAGATCATCGTTCAAGGCGAAAGGCTCCAATGAACCCAAACGCAGCCGCGTCAGATCCGGCACGCGAGAAACGCGGCGCACTAATTCGGCCAAAACCGTCCCACTGTCCCGCCCGTACATTCCCAAGTGGATACCCGTCAGAACGATTTCCCCACATCCGGCTGCCGTTACGCGCCGCGCTTCCTCTAAAGCATCCTCCAGGGGACGGCTGATCGAACGCCCTCGTAAAAAAGGAATGACACAGTACGAGCAAAAGTGGTCACATCCCTCCTGTACCTTCAAGAAAGCTCGAGTACGAAGAATAGGATGATCCAGCTTCAAAGGGTCCCAGCAGCTGGCCGGGCTTTCCGTTATATCTCCCCTCATGTCGACAAAGTCCGGTGCCTCTAGCGCGGCCTCCAACGCATCGGGCAGGGCACTTTTTCGGCGATTTCCTGCGAGTATGTCAATGCCCAAATCACGGGCTTCCGTCGCGTCTAATCCTTGCGCCCAGCAGCCGCACACGACCACGACCCCGCCTTTTCCCACCTCTCGCCTTGCCCTGCGGACCGCTTGACGACATTTTTTGTCTGCTACGGATGTGACCGAACAACTGATAATGATGGCGACACTGCACCCCTGCGGTCTGTCCGCGATCCGAGCTCCACGAGCGGCCAACTCCCCCGCCAGAGCATCTCCATCGTAGAGGTTCGACCGGCAGCCCAGAACGCACACCCAGACCTTTAGACCACGAAGACCCACGTCGAGGGGTGTTTCCCGCTCCGTCAAGTTCTTCTCGCCACGCAGCCCCACCAGTCCTCTTGCGTCAACTCGGCCAAAAGAGACAGCTTTGCCGCGACAAGGGCGGACAGGAAGGAGGGACGCTCCGACACCGTCATTCCTGTGAAGATCGTTATCCCCGATGGGTTCAACACGCGGGGCACATCCTTCAGAAGCCTCAGGTTCGGATCCAGAAGGATGTTGGCCATCAGAACATCGGCTCGGCTCTCCAGACCCTCCACAAGGTTTCCGGTTTGCAGGTTACAAGCGCTGGAGGGCAGTCCGTTCAGGTCCATATTGCGGCGCGCCTCGGAGATCGCCGTGGGGTCAATGTCGCGGGCCGTGGCCTTGAGTGCGCCCAGCTTCAATGCCGCGATAAAGAGCACCCCTGATCCCGTCCCCACATCCATCACCGTGTCGCCGGCTTTGATGAAACGCTCCACCAAAGAAAGAGCGATCTGAGTGCTCTCGTGGTAGCCCGTGCCGAAGGCCGAGCCAGGGTAAATATAGAGGGGCGTTTTCCCGGCGGGCTCTTTTCCTCTGTGCCAGGGGGCCATAACCACGAGGTTCACGCCCACGGAAAAAGGCGGAAAGGCATCCAGATGTTGTTTTTGCCAATCCTGGTTTTCAACCTTGGCGTGAGAACGAACGCGAACACCAGGAAAATTCGGTAACAACGCGTCTAGGACAGAAAGCCAATGAAAGAGGTCTTGCGAGCTGAGATAGGTCCCCCGCAGAACCATCTTCTCTTTTTCTCCGAAGATTTCCGCCCCGATGCTTCCAGAAAGGTCCGCCACCGTAGAGAGGGTCTCCTCTACTTCTGCTTCCGCCCCCTCCGCCTCTAGCTCTATGCTCCACCAGAAATTGCTGTCGTCCGCTTTTTCCGAAAGTCCCAAGAGATTCACCCTTCCAACGACGCGTTTTTCACAGTTTTAATTGCGGTCGCGCGTACAACCATTTAAATTTTACATCGTTTTCAATTTTGTGTCGTAAGCGCGTTTCATCAGAACGGCGCACAACATCAGAGTCACCGCCTCGGTGGCGGGGAACGCCCACCATATGACGTTCACAACACCTGTGAAAGACAACAACCACGCGATGGGTAACAGCAAGAACAACTGCCGGGATGTAGCCACGAACAGACTGTATAAACCGTTACCGAGGGCCTGAAAAACCGACAGGAAGATGATGCAAAACGCCGCGAATAGGTAGTGGAGGCTGATGATCCGCAAGGCAGGGACGCCCAGGTTAAACATGTCCTCGGTGGCGTTGAACATCATGAGCAATTTGTCCGGGAAGATCTGAAAAACCGCCGTGCCCAACGTCATGATACCTAATGCGTACATCAGGCTCAACTTAATCGTTTCGATGATGCGCTCTTTTTTCCGAGCCCCCAGGTTGTAGGCTAGGATAGGCACCATCCCGTTGTTCAGTCCAAAAATCGGCATGAATACGAAACTTTGGAGTTTGAAATAGACGCCGAACACCGCCGCCGCCGTGGCCGTGAAGGAAATCAGAATGCTGTTGAGCCCATAGGTCATAACCGACCCCAGAGAACTCATCAAAATAGAAGGGAAGCCCACAACGTAGATTTTCTTTACGATTTCGATACTGGGTCGGAATCCTTTCAGCGAAAACTCAATCTCTTTGTTTTTCCGGAGGTTGAAGTAAAGGGCGAGACAAGCGCCTGTGGTCTGCCCAATAACCGTGGCGAGAGCGGCCCCAGCCACCCCCATTTTTGGAAACCCCAGTAGGCCGAAAATCATGATGGGGTCCAGGATAATATTGGTAAGAGCTCCGACCGTCTGAGAAATCATTGAATAAAAAGTCTTTCCAGTGGACATCAGCAATCGTTCCAAGGTGATTTGATTGAATGCCCCAAATGAAAAAATGCAAATAACGGACAGGTATTCTTCTCCGTATTGCACGATCTCCGGGATGTCGGTTTGAGCGCGAAAAAACGTTTTGACACCGAAAAAACCAAACAGAGTAAAGAGGGCGCAACTCACCCACGCCAGGAAAATGCCGTTCATGGCCGTTTTATTGACGACATCGAAATTTTTCTCCCCAAGGCTTTTCGAGAGAAAGGCGTTGACGCCCACGCCGGTTCCGACGGCAACTCCGATAGTCAGCATCTGAATGGGAAACGCCAACGACACGCCAGTCAGAGCGTTTTCCCCCATTTGCGCGACAAAAATACTATCCACTACATTGTAAAGGGCCTGCACCAACATGGCGGCCACCATCGGGATCGACATGGAGAGCAGAAGTCTGTGAATGGACATCACGCCCATTTTGTTCTCTGGGTGTCCTCTGGAGGTTTGAATATTCTTGCCGTTTTGGGGCATTGTTACACTATCGTTTTTCATGGTTGTCGCTCCTTCGTGCCAAACTAGTCCGGCGTTGACGCCGGGAACGGGATTGGTCCTTGCAGCTAACCTGAAAAACCGATCAAAGTGCGAGAGGAAAATACCCGTTAACGACAAGAAGTTTATGCCACAACACGAAAGAATGCAAGCGACACAAAAACGGAAGTTTTCAATACAAAAACAGAAGTTTTCAATCTCCTCAATTGAGTTTAAATCCCAATTTTTTGATGAAGTTCTTAAAACCATTGGGGTTGCGAGTTTGTATCAGGACAATGCCGGGGCCTTTGAATTTGCAGACAAGACACTCACCGGACATAAAGCTGCTCGCCCAGCCATTGGAAGCCTTAGTGATTTCGTACCGCATATAGTCTGCCCACGCTACAAGATGCCCGTTGTCGATGACGATTTCTTCATCGAGTTCGAGATTGATGGCGTGTATTGCTCCATAGCTGCCTAGGAATACGGTACCCTTGCCGGACACATTCAGAATGAAGAATCCCTCTCCGCTGAATAGACCTGCCATAAGGTTTTGTGTCTTCGTGTCAATCTCCACACCATCGCTTGAAGCGAGAAAACCGTCTTTCTGAACTCGCAAACCATAAGAACCGTCGAGGTCAATATCAATAATTCCTCCCGGTTGCGAGTGGGCAAACAGCACCTCGCCAGGGCCTCGATTCGCGGTCAGGTACTGGAAAAAAAACTTCTCTCCGCCAAGCATACGCGTCAAACCGCGCATTATACCGCCCTCCGTACCGCCAGTCACGTCAATCGTTGCTGACATTGCTATCATCGCATCGGCTTCGGCTTTTAGCCGTTCGCCCTGACACAGTTTATAACGCACCATCGGGAAAGCGTCCTGATATAATATCTCGTATTTTTCGCTTGAATTGTACAACGCGTATCCTCCTGTCAGTCATTGGGATTTTTCAAATGAAATATCATTTAAAAAATCTGAGAGTGTTGTCGAAATAATGATATTTTCAATTAGAGTCTTTGCAGCGCAATGATTTCCATGAATAATAATACACGCGATAAAATTTCAGGTGATACATAGGTTTGTTACGAAATGATCATTATTTGAGCAACACTCTCAAATTTTATTCCGTACGAACTGTTTCATGCTCTTGATAGGGTGTATTAGTTATAACTATAACGCGTCGTTTTTCGTACCGTAGGCGGAATGCTTATTCCGAAGCCAGTCACTTACGCCCCGCTGTCCAGAGGAATCCCCAGTCGAACGCTCTATCCATATCCTGCTGACTGTCAAAGAAACGAATTAACTTCTCTAACGAAATGTTGCCGCCGTCATTCTTGATTTCGGCAATTGCGCACATTTTCTGAGAAATGCTGTATTCGTCCATGCGAACAATCAGGTCGTCACCACCGGGATATTTAACTGTTACGACACCATTGGCTTGTTGCCAATTGGCAACGCCTTCGTAGATGAACGTATAGATAAGCATACGCTTTATGTCGCCAAGATGCCGTCCGCTTACGCGAATGTTCTCGCCACCGCTCGACGTGCCAGAACGGTCGTCGCTGTCGAGCGCAACATACGGTGGGGTCTGCAAACTGCCAAACGAGTTGCCGAGAGCCTGTACTACGTGTGGTGCTCCGTCAGTCAGTTCGACGAACGCGCCCAAGTCAAGGTCTATCGACTGTATTTTCGTACCGCCAAAGAATCTTTTTTTAGAGACGCCCTGTGTCCAGTTGAGATTGATAACTATCTCGCCGGACACGGCAGATTTCGACAGATTCACTTTCTGTCCTTTGTTAAGTTCTACTGCCATTGTTTTATCACTCCTTGCGTGAGTTCGGACGGTCACGAACTTTTCTTGAACACGGGGGGATAGGTTATACCATCCCCCTGGTTACAATCCCCCTGGTTAAATTATACGTTTACACCGAAATTGCGGCACAGCGCGGCAAGACCGCCCGCAAAGCCGCTGCCGATGGCATTAAACTTCCACTCGGTCCCACTGCGGTAGATTTCCGCGACGACGACCGCCGTTTCAATGGAGTAATCCTCACCGAGGTCGTAACGGATAAGTTCCTGTCCGTTGACTTCGTTAATTACGCGGATAAACGCGTTGGACACCATACCGAAATTCTGACGACGTTTTTCCGCGTCGTAAATTGTGACCGTGAAATCAATCTTTGAGATTTCTGCAGGGATTTTCGACAGGTCTACCTTGATAATCTCGTCGTCGCCTTGGCCTTGACCTGTGAGGTTGTCGCCAGTGTGTTCAACCGCTCCGCTCGGACATTCTAGATTACTGTAAAATACGAAGTCGGAATCAGAGTTGACCTTTCCGTTGTCGCCAAGCAAGAACGCAGCAGCATCTAAATCGAAATCTACACCTCCGTCATACTTGTTCGTGTCCCACCCCAGACCGATAAAAATCTTACTTAGTCCAGAGTTGCCTTTGGTCAGATCAACTTTCTGACCTTTCTGCAATGAAATTGCCATTATTCTTTTCCGATCCTTTCAGCGTACTAATATCCACTTATAGCTAGCAGATACTTTTCGCATAGTATTCCTTTGAATATGAAGTCAAAGGAAAAGCTAAATCTCACAAGGCTCGTAGAAATTCCGAAATATTCCACAAGCGCCGTTTGGGAACGCGTATGAACCATCTACCAGACTCCAGAATTAATCGTAAATTCTGCTTTCATCGGCCACCTCCTTATTGTGGAAACGCGCGGCCCTATTACCTACGCCGCTTGATACTCCGTATATTTCAGCATAACATATTGTAGCATTTTGTAAATGGAGATATTAAATGGAGATATAAATAACTCAGCTTTTATATCTGGAAAGATGCTGGACAGGCATTCCTCTCCGTACTCCACAGAATGCAACGACGCGGAAGCGGAAGTTTTCAATAAAAGATACAAAAAAAGAGATACAAAAAATACGAGAGTGTTGCTCAAATAACGATTGTTTTTTGGCAAACCCATGTATAACCTGGATTTTTATCGCGTGTATCATTATGAGTAGAAATCACTGCGTTGCAAAAATTTTAATTGAAAAATCATTATTTCGACAATACTCTCAAAATACAAGGCAGGCCGCCGCGGTATTACGTCGCCCTACCTTGCACAATCTAGTATCAGGGTATACCCTCGGTTCCGGGGCTTGGGCCTTATTTCCCTAGCATCATCAAGCAAATGGGGTAGTCTTCTTTTGGTAACGAAAGTGCTCTCTCGATCTCTTCCAGATTCATAGAGTGGATATAGCGGGCGCCTATTTCGAGGCCCGCGGCAGCTAAGTAGATATCCTGGGTCATGGCGCCAGCGGCCACGTTCGCGAACTCCGTTCCGTCTCGCTCATTAAAATTGTCCGCCAGAACCTTTCCCTCCGCTACCACCACTAAAATGCAGGGAGCAGTTTTGACGAAATTTTGTGAACCCACCTTCGCTCTGACGTTTTCCTTTGAGACTTCTCTCAAACTATGGCTTTTCCAATCATATAGGAAGATCCCCTCATCCAGCAGTACGTAGACCCGGCAATAGGGCTCCAGCCCCATTGACATGGGCACCGTCCAGCCTTTTTCCCCGCGATTCAGCCCCGTGGCGGCCCAGAGGATTGTGGAAAGCTCTTCCGGTTCCAGCGGCGCGATGGGGAAATCCACTCCCGGAGCGGAGACACGTTTCTTAAAGGCCTCAAAAACACTCATTCCGCCCTCAGTTTGGGGTGGAGGCAACTGAATATCCGCATAGGCGGTGGCGGCAGAAAGCAGCATCAGCAATAACACGCAATACTTCAGTATAGATCTCATCGTGATCACTCCGATCCTTTCAGAGTACTAATATCTACTTATAACGAGTGGATACACGTTTCGCATAGTATTTCTTTGACTATGAAGCTAAAGAAAAAGCTGAATATCGCAAAGCTCGTGAAAATATTCCTCAAGCGCCGTTGTAGTACCAATCTACAACAATACTTTTCTCGCAGTAGAAACACATGGTCTCTACACGCAAACCTTCAGATGCCCGGGGCAATAACCACCACACGGCCTTGGTTTTCGGCTTCAACATCAGGCAGTTATTGGAACGCGTATGAACCATCTACTGAACCATCTACCAGACTCCAGAATTAATCGTAAATTCCGCCTTCATCGACCCACCTCCTTATCGTCGAAACGTATAACCCTGTTATCTACGCCGCTTGGTGCGCTATACATAATTTTGCTATAACACATTATGACACTGTGTTATAGCTTATTTAGGTACTGTGTGCAACCTTCGCAAAAATCGGCGCAAGTCTTTTTGATTTAACCTTTACTTTATAACCTAACCCTTCAACTTTGAAGCAAATCCTCAAATTTGAAGCAAATCCTCAAATTACCTCTTTAGAATACACCCGATATTGGAATTTGGCAAATCAAACAAGCATAGTAGAATAACTAAAAAAGTAGGTAAAACATAATTCGCGTTCTTAGCTTAGTTTCTTCATCAACGACTTCGGTCTTCTTGATGCACCTATACCTCACTTCGAAATTATGTTATACTTAACTATCTAAACACTGTGATAATATATTAAATCAAAATATAAACTTCGCATCGAGGATAGGAAAATGACAGATAACGATAATGAACAAATAATGAACAAATGATGAACAACGAGCTTCGTATTTTCAAAAAACGGATAGAAAACGGCCTGGAGTCCGTTTTTCACCGCTATGATTACGCCTTCATAGCTACCTCTTTCAAGGCTTTCGGGCGCACGCTGGACAAAGGGACGACAGTCGATCCGCGGCTCTTTGCGGCTCTTCACGGCTCTTCACAAAGAGCGCGCTTTGAATTTGCGTTTAATTTGAGATGTATTTAATTTAAGATATTTAATCTGAACGGAGGGTCATGACAATGATTGGAATCATCGACTACGGAATGGGTAACTTGAAGAGCGTAGAAAACGCTTTCTGTAAGCTCGGTTTCGAGGTTTTCGTCACCGCAAAACCCAACGAGTTGGACCGGGCTGACAGAATCGTGTTGTCCGGTACGGGAGCCTTTGAGGGGGCTATCCAGGCTTTGCGAAGCCAGGGCTGGGTCAAAAAAATCAAAACGGCGATCCGTCGGGGGAAACCTTTTTTAGGGATATCTCTCGGTATGCAGCTTCTGTTCGAGACCAGCGAGGAGAATGGAACCCATGAAGGGTTGGGGATTTTTCCTGGAAAAGTGACTCGAATCCCTAACTTGAAGATCCCTCATATGGGCTGGAATCGGTTGGAGATTCGCAAGGAAAGCGACATTTTCAGCGTTCGAGACTCGAACGACAATTATGTATACTTCGCGCACTCCTATCGGGCGGAAGCCGACCCCGCTTATGTGTCCGCGTCCACCTTTTATGGCACGGATCTGACGGCAGCGGTGGAGCGGGATAACGTTTACGCGTTGCAGTTCCATCCTGAAAAAAGCGGACCCACGGGCATAGAGATTTTGAAGAGATTCGCCCTGGTTCAACCCAAATCCCTAAGGCGTGTCGTCTCACTACGGAAACCCACTTATGGGGCGGCGTTGTTTTTCGGAAGCTACTACGGTGGGTACGTTGATTCTTTTCCCCGCCATTGACGTGAAAGACGGTCGCTGTGTGCGGCTGAAGCATGGCGACTTCTGGAGGGAGGTGATTTTTGCCGAGGATCCCGCCGCCCAAACCGTCAAGTGGAAAACGTCAAGTGGAAAAAAGCCGGCGCCTCTTTCATTCACGTAGCGGACCTCGATAACTATAGCCGTTAGCGGAGATCACCATCGTCGCTAAAAATCCGAGCAGGAAAATAGCGAGGAAGATTTCTTATGGTATACAAATCGGCAAACCAAGACCGATGGCTAACCTCGATCATCTGCTAAACAAACTTTTCCAATTTTTCGCGCGAACCGTTATACTGACAAAGGCGAGCTGATGTCTTTGGAGGTAAAGCCTCAAAAATTATCGGGGATAATACATAGTATATGCATAAGCTATTACAAAGCACGGTAGTGTGTTGAGGTGAAATTCTATACGGTGTATCGAGCGGCGTAGGTAACAGGGTTGCGCGTTTTCAACAACTTTCAACAACTTTTAACAACCAACAACTTTTACAACCAACAACTTTCAACAACAAGGAGGTGGGTCGATGAAGGCAGAATTTACGATTGATTCTGGAGTCTGGTAGATGGTTCTTCATACGCGTTCCAACGCGTTCCAATAGCTGCTAATGTTGTAGCCGAAAATCAAGACCGCATAATAGTTATTGCCCCGGGCATCCGAACGTTTGCGTGTAGAGACCGCATGCCTCTACTATGATGAAATGTTGATGAAATAATGTTGATGAAATGTTGTTGTGGATCGGGACTACAACGGCGCTTGAGGAATATTTCCGCGAGCTTTACGAGATTCAGCTTTTTCTTTGACTTCATAGTCAAAGAAATACTACGCGAAACATATCTTTTCGTTATAGGTATTAGCACGCTGAAAGGATCGGTGAGTCTATGGAACAGACTTTGAAAGACGTCACGAAGAAACTCGCGGCTGTGGCTATGGGGCGAGAACCGGCCGAGACCGTCATCAAAAACACGCGGCTCGTCAACGTGAACACGAGGGAAATTCTGGAAAATACCGACATCGCGATCGCCGGCGGACGGATCGCTCTCATAGGGGACGCCTCTCACACCGTCGGGGAGGGCACAAAGACTATCGACGCGGCGGGAATGTACGCGACACCCGGCTTCATGGACGGGCACATGCATGTTGAAAGCAGTATGATGACCGTGCGTGAGTACGCTCGAGCGGTCATCCCCCACGGGACGACTGCCATCTTCCCTGACCCTCACGAGATCGCCAACGTCCTCGGTAGAGAAGGTGTGCGGTTTATGATGGACGACGCGCGCGCTACGCCGCTCCGCGTATTCACGATGATGCCCTCCTGCGTTCCAGCCGTCCCCGCCTTCGAGGACGCGGGCGCGGCAATCGGGCCGGACGACATCGCCGATTTCATGGAGATGGAGGGTATCTGTGGACTTGGCGAAATGATGAATTTTCCAGGTGTTCTGAATGGGGACGAGAACGTTCATAGAGAACTTTACGCCACACTCGCCAAAGACAAAACTATCACTGGGCACTACTCCATGCCGGAGACGGGGGCGGGCCTGAACGCCTACATCGCTTCGGGCATCCGCTGTTGCCACGAGTCTGTGCGGCGCGAGGACGCCCTGGCCAAGATGCGGCTCGGCATGGTCGCGCAAATTCGGGAGGGCTCGGCGTGGCGTGATGCGCAGGAGGTTTTAAAAGCCATCACCGAACACCGCGTCGATACCCGCCTTGCGACCCTTGTCAGCGACGACACCCACCCAGACACTCTGATTTCCCTCGGACACATGGATCACATCGTGCGGCGCGCCGTCGAGGAGGGGGTGGACCCGATCACCGCCGTCCAGATGGCCACGATCAACGTGGCCCAGTGCTATCGGCTGGATCGGGATCTTGGCAGTCTTTCGCCGGGAAAGCTGGCCGACATCCTCTTGATTTCCGACCTCGCTCGGATCGACGTCAAAAAGGTTTTTATCGGCGGCCAGTTGGTCTCCAAAGACCGACAGCTCTCGGTCGTCATTGAGAAAGCCGCGGTGCCTGCTTTTGTTCTGAACACCTGCCACCTGAAAAAGCCCCTCGCCGCGGAGGACTTCAAAATCGCGGTTCCGCGGGGCCGCACAGGGACCATCCGAACGCGAGTGATCGAGATTATAGAAGCGCGAGTCGGCACCTACGCGCGGGAGTATGACCTGGCGATTGAAGAGGGCTTCGTGCCCGCGGCCCCAGAGTGGGACATCGCGAAACTCGCCGTCGTCGAACGACACAAGGCGACGGGGACAATGGGAAAGGGCTTCGTGCAGGGTTTTCGTCTGAAATGCGGAGCCGTGGCCTCTACGGTGGCGCACGACGCTCACAACCTGATGATTGTCGGTATGAATGAGGCCGACATGACCCTGGCGGGCAACGCTTTGGCCGAGTGTGGTGGCGGCATGGCGGCCGTGAAGGACGGAAAAATTTTGGCGCTCTTGCCCTTGCCGATCGCGGGTCTGATGAGCGAGGAATCCGCGCCGGAGGTCGCCACGCGCGTGGTCAAGCTGGATGAGGCATGGAAGACGCTCGGTTGTGACTTGGTATCTCCCTTCATGACCATGGCGCTACTCCCTCTCGCGGTCCTACCAGAGCTACGCTTGACCAACCGTGGACTTATCGACACGGTTGCCTATAAATTTACGGACTTGTTTGTCGAGTAAACATTCAAACTCAGGGAGTAGAGCCCGGCGGAGGAGTATAATGGGGTTTAGTGGGCTAATTATTGGCGTCATCGCGTTTCTGATTATAGGGGTTTTTCATCCCATCGTCATCAAGGGAGAATATTATTTTACAGAGAAGATATGGCCGTTTTTTTTGTTGGTCGGAGTCGTGGTGCTCATCCTATCCTGTTTTGTCCGTCAAGCGATTCTGTCGTCCACTCTTGGCGTTCTCGGATGCGTCAGCCTCTGGTCGATTTTGGAACTGAAAGAACAGACAAAACGGGTTGAAAGGGGGTGGTTCCCTCGAAATTCGAGACGAAATTCCCAATAGAATGGAGAGGCTCTACGTACGATTAAAAGGCTCTACAATCGACTCCCGTGATATCCCCGCCATTAAAAGGCTCTACAATTAAAAAGCTCTACGATTAAAAGGCTCTACGGTAGGCCCATCTTTACAGGTTTTGCGTAGGTTTGGCAGAACGATTTCTAGATGCTTATGAGCAATCGGCAAAGTTTAGCAGGTTGCTCAGTCAAAATATTTATAAAAAAGTTCATTGTTTGACATAAAATACCATATAGTTTATTATTGAATAATAAATTCGGTATTTTATGAGGGGAGTAGTGGATCATGCCTGTGAACCTGAAAGGAAAAAGTTTTCTGACCCTCTTGGACTTTAGCCCGGAGGAGATTTTGTACCTTCTGGATCTTTCCGCCGACCTAAAAGCGAAGAAACGCGCTGGCATCAAAGGGACAGCTCTGGCGGGCAAGAACGTGGCCCTTTTGTTTGAAAAGGCCTCGACTCGTACCCGGAGCGCCTTTACCGTCGCCTGCGTCGACGAGGGAGCACACCCTGAGTTCTTGGGGAAAAACGACATTCACCTGGGCGGCAAAGAGGACATAAAGGACACGGCTCGGGTTTTGGGACGGATGTTCGATGGCATCGAGTTCCGCGGTTTCAAACAAAATACGGTGGAGGAGCTGGCGAAATGGGCGGGGGTTCCCGTCTGGAACGGCCTCACGGACGTGGACCATCCGACACAGGTTTTGGCGGATTTTCTCACTTTGCAGGAAAACTTCGGTAAACGGCTTGAAAAGCTTTCTCTCACCTATGTCGGGGACGGGCGCAACAACATGGCCAACGCGCTGATGATCGGCTGCGCCAAACTGGGGATCCACTTTACCATCGGTTCTCCCAAGGAGCTTTTCCCCGACCCCGCGTTGGTCGAGAAATGCAAGGGTGCGGCGGAGCGGAGTGGGGCCGTCCTCAAAACGGTCGAAGACCCGAGGGAATCCGTAAAGGGAGCCGACGCGATTTACACCGACGTGTGGGTCTCCATGGGCGAGGAGGACCAAAAGGAGGTTCGCGTCAAACTGCTCCAACCCTACCAGGTGAACTCCGAACTCATGAAGGCCACGGGAAAGACGTCCACGATCTTCCTGCACTGTCTGCCGGCGGTGAAAGGGTATGAGGTCACGGAAGAGGTTTTCGAGTCCGGAGCCTCCAAGGTCTTCGACGAAGCCGAAAACCGTATGCACACTATCAAGGCTGTTATGGTGGCCACGATGGGGGGGTGATATCATGAACGAAACACGGGTTTTTCGGTGTGCGGAGTGTTCTCACACGTTCACTCAGGATAGTCCTTCTCCGCGTTGTCCCGAGTGTCGGGGAAAGACGTTGATACTTCTCGAAGGACCCTCGCTGAAGGGCGCCAAAAACTGCGGAGGAAACTGCGGTGCTTGCGCTTGCGGCTGCCATTAGGCGCATTGGGCAAAATGAAGAGACGAAAGCATTGAGCAGGATACCGCTCACTATATTAGGAGGCCTCCTCTTAGGCGGCTTCCTATGTATGTGTTTAGCATGGGCGATAACTTGGAGGCGGAAGTCTTCTACAGGCTTGGCAATAAGAAACACTGAAGACAAATGTATTGTTGTGGTAATACCCATTCTCAAAGCTTGTAATTTTCCGGCACAGACGTTTCGATTTCTTTATTCATCTTATTCATCAAAGCGTTAATTTTCTTGTGGGTAAGTCTTGGTGTCAGACGGCGTCCTTTCAAATCATATAAATAATAATAGTAATAGGGACGCCATGTATGAACGAGAAAATATAAACCTCTAAAATATACCCATCTCCACTTAAAAGAGTGTATATCATCTATGTGATCATTTATTATGTCGATATTCCTACCCCCCCTCTATATATATTTATTATAATTCTACTTATAATATACTCGCGGTCTAAAACAATTGACCCTAAGAGTTTATGACGGCATTGCGTTGTCGAGAATTGTGCTATAATAAATATTGTAGAGAGTGGGTTGGTGCCCACTCTCTTTAATTTAATCCCTCCGCCTTCTTCCGACGTCACCGGGCGAGGAATTCCAGTGAAAATTCATACCGAGGGAGGTGTGGTTTTGGGAAAAGAGGAGCTGTCCCAGGCGATCGAGACGATCGTGACCGAGCTTGGTTACGAATGTGTGAACATCGCGCTGACGACGGAGGAGAGGCGTTTTGTTCTGCGTGTTCTGATCGATACCCTCGGAGAAATCAACGTTGGGGATTGCGAGAAAGTTTCAAAGGCGGTGAATCGCTACCTGGACGGCAAGGACGTCAGCGATGCGAAAGAATTGAGCGATAAGTACTATCTGGAGGTCAGCTCGCCGGGCTTGGAAAGACCGCTCTTTACCCCTGCCGACTACGAGCGATTCCGGGGAAGGGAGGCGCGAATCAAGACCCACAGGCTGGTTGAGGGGCGCAAAACCCACGTGGGATTCATTCAAGCGTCCGATGAGGCGTCCGTGACGTTGACGACGGAGGAGGGCACTCGAAACATCCCCTTCGGTGTCGTGGCGCGGGCTACGCTAGTTTTCAGGGGACTGGAACCTCAAAGCCCCAAAAAAACGGTTTCTTCCAATGCCTCCAAGCCGCGCGGGAAACAGAAAAAAGCAGAGAAGAGGAAATCGGAAACAATCAAAAAATATGAGGAGGAGCATTAAATGCAACTGGGACGCGACTTCTTACGTGCCTTGAACCAAATAACCCGGGAACGAGGTCTTTCCTCGGATTTAATAGCTTCGAGCCTCGTGGCCGCTCTCAATTCCGCGTATAAAAAATATCAGGGAGGAAATCCGGAGGTCGAGGTCGAGGTCGATTTCGAGAACGGCAATGTATCGGTGAACGAGCGGCGTACCGTGGTGGAAATGGTGACCTCGGAAGATACGGAGATCACCCCCACCGACGCCAAAAATCTGGGGTTCAAAGTGTCGGTGGGAGATGTCATCCGCATCGAAAAAAATCCCGAAGATTTCGGGCGTATCGCCGCCCAGACGGCGCGTCAAGTTATCATCCAGCGACTGAAGGACGCGGAACGGCAGGTCATTTACGAGGAATTCGCCGATAAAGTGGGCGAAATGATGACCGGCGTCGTTTTTAAGTCCGAGAACGACCAAGTACTCGTCCGCCTGAGCGAGCGGACGGAGGCCATTCTTCCGCGAGAGGAACGCATCGCCAAGGAAAGGTACAATCCGGGTGATCGGATGAAGTTCTTCGTGCTGAACGTGCGCCAGACTACACGGGGACCCCGCATCGTCGTTTCCCGTACCCACCCAGGGCTTTTGCGAAAACTCTTGGAACTTTGGGTTCCGGAGATTGTGGACGGCACCATTGAGATCAAGAACATCGTGCGTGAAGGCGGAACTCGGGCAAAAGTGGCGCTGATGACGTTGGACGGCAATGTGGACCCTGTTGGAGCTTGTGTAGGCATCGATGGCGAGCGCATCAAGAACATCAGCCGGGATCTGGCGGGCGAGAAAATCGACGTCACCGTCTGGCACAACGACCCGCTGATCTATATCCGCAACTCTCTTTCACCAGCAAAGGTTGCCAAGGTGGAACCCGTTTTGGACCAGGACCACGCGGTTCAGGTCTACGTCTACCCCGATCAACTGTCTTTGGCTATCGGGAAGGCAGGGCAGAACGTGCGGCTTTCCGCCCGCCTGACGGGTTGGAAGATCGACATCAACCCCATGGAAGTCGAGCGTATGCCCACACTGTCCGATATCTTCCACGACTTTGTCGAAGAGCAGCCGGGAAACGGGAGTAAATGAAATGACGCCTCCACGCCAACGACCTCGTACCTGCGTTGCGTGCAGAGAAGAATCGCCAAAGAGGGCGCTGATTCGCGTAGTGCGATCTCCCGCGGGGACCGTGGCCGTGGACGAGCGTGGCAAGCTGCCCGGCAGAGGCGCGTATATCTGCGCCCGCCGAGAGTGTCTCGACAAGGCGAAAAAAAACAAATCTCTCGCCCGCGCCTTGAAGACAGAGGTCTCCGGCGAACTCTACGACCAACTGGAGGAGTATATCGAAACTTACAAAGAAACGCACGGCACGGCGGACGTTCAAAGAGAGCTTCGATCCCTTTTAGGTTTGGCGCGACGCGCTGGTTTGCTTCATATCGGCATCGATAGTGTAAAATCTCAATGTGTGAAAGAACCTTTGCTGATCTTGACGGCCGCCGATTCCTCTGAAGCGGTGAAGGATATCGTTCGCAAACAGGTCGAGAGTTTAGAGTATCGGCACGTTCATGTTTGCGCTCCCCTGAACGTAGAGGCTTTTTCCGCGGCGATAGGGGCGGCGGGTGTACAGGTGATGGCTCTGCCGGTTCGAAACGGCCTGGCAGACAAGATAAAGATGTTGCTTCCCGATGGACGTGGGGCATGAAGATCGGGAATTGAGATTTGTAAACGAGAAGGGGGAGTCGCCCTTGAGTAAAATGAGAGTGTACGAACTCGCGAAAATCCTGGGCAAAAGTAACAAGGATCTGATGAAAATCCTAGAGGACCTGGGCGTCGGAGTCAAAACGCATATGAGCTCCATCGAGAACGACGTGGCGCAGTTGGTCGAGGACGCTCTCACGGAGGCGCCTCCGAAAAAAGAAGCGGATGTCGCCTCAGCGGCGAAAAAACAAATAGTGTTGGGAGAGAGTGTCACGATTAAAACGGTAGCGGAGAAAATCGGCGTTTCCAGCGCTGACGCGGTAAAGGCCCTGATGTCTTCCGGTATGATGGTCCCCGCGACCAATGATGTGGACGAGAAAATTTTGGAAGTATTGAGCAAATCCTTTGATGTGGAGTTCGAGCTGGCCGAAGGGTTTGCCGAAGCGACAAAACGTGACGACAGAACCTCCAGAAGAAGCGAGACCGGCGAACTAGCGAAACTCCGCAAAAAAGACGCGGCGGATGAACCGCAGGAGAAAGAGAATTTGACGCCCCGTCCACCGATCGTGACGGTCATGGGGCACGTGGACCACGGCAAGACGACCCTTTTGGATACGATACGGCACGCGAACGTCACGGCACACGAGGCCGGTGGTATCACTCAGCACTTAGGGGCCTACATCGTCGAACATGACAAAAAACCGATCGTTTTTCTGGACACCCCCGGCCATGAGGCCTTTACGGCCATGCGCGCTCGAGGAGCCAGCGTAACCGACATCGTCATCTTAGTGGTGGCGGCGGACGACGGCGTGATGCCCCAGACCAGAGAGGCCATTGATCACGTCAAGGCCGCGGGCGTCCCCATCGTGGTGGCCGTGAACAAGGCGGACAGGCCGAACGCCAAACCAGACAGGGTTCGCCAACAACTTTCTGACGTGGGACTGGTTCCAGAGGAATGGGGCGGCGACGTGGTAATGGTAGACGTTTCGGCCAAATTAGGAGACGGAATCGACCGCCTTCTGGAAATGGTGCTTCTCGTGGCGGAGATGCAAGAGCTGAAGGGGGATCCGAAGGCCTCTCCCCGAGGTGTCGTGATCGAGGCGGAACTGGATAAGGGCAAAGGTCCAGTCGCCACGGTGATCGTCCAACAGGGAACCTTGAAACGCGGAGATGTACTTCTTTTCGACTCGGCTTGGGGAAAGACGCGGGCGCTGATCGACGCATCCGGCAAAAACGTGAATGAGGCAGGACCCAGCATCCCCGTCGAGGTTCTGGGTTTGATCGAAGTTCCGCAGCCCGGCGAAACCTTTATGGTGGTGTCTTCCGAACGGGAGGCCCGTAACGCCTTTTCTGATACCCGATCTCTCCAGCGCGACGCGGGAACTCCTGTGAGAAAGGCGTCTCTGGAAGACCTTTATTCCCAGATGAAAGAAGGACAAGTGCCTCAGCTCAATCTGCTGGTAAAGTGCGACGTCCAGGGATCCGTGGAGGCTCTTTGCGCGTCCCTGGAAAAAATGGCCACCGACGAAGTAGGGGTGACCATCGTTCATAAGGGTGTGGGACGTATCGCGGAGTCAGACGTGATGCTGGCAGCTGCCTCGAACGCCGTGATTGTCGGTTTCAACGTCCGCCCGGACGCTAACGCCAAAAGAATCGCCGAGGCCGATGGTGTCGAGATCCGCCTCTACAACGTCATCTACGACGTCATCGATGAAGTGAAATCCGCTATGGAAGGGCTTTTGAAACCCACGTTGCGGGAGCAGCGTCAGGGCGAGGTGGAGGTGCGCGAGGTCTTCAAGATCCCGAAGGCGGGCAAGATCGCAGGGTGTCATGTCACGCAGGGTTTGGTGCGCCGCTCCTCCCGAATACGAGTCGTGCGGGCGGGAATCGTCATCTGGGACGGGAACATCTCCACTCTCCGGCATTTCAAGGATGAGGCGCGAGAGGTCAAGGCTGGGTTCGACTGCGGAATCGCTCTGGCCGGGTTTCAAGACTTCGAGGAGGGCGATATTCTGGAACCCTACGAGATCATCGAGGAGAAACGGACTCTTTGATTTTGTGTAAATTTGATTTTGTGTAAAAATTTATTTGGAATTTTAATTTACATGTTACCCCTCGGCAAGAGGTGAACAAAAAATATGGGGACATTTCGTATGGCCAGGATTAACAAGCAGCTCCAGCGCGAAATATCGCTTCTGCTGGAGCAGCGCGTAAAGAACGACATGGCGAGAAACGCCGTTATAACCGGAGTAGAGTGTGCCCGTGATCTGGAGTTCGCGCGAGTGTACTTCACGACAATAAACTCCGCTAACCGTGAATCTGTGCTGACCGAGCTGCGCAAATTGAAGGGCGCTTTGCGTTCCATGTTGGGGCAGGTTTTGGAGCTACGTCATATCCCGGCACTTGAATTTATGATCGACCAATCGCTGGACTACGGAGAGCGAATCGACGGCATCCTCCACAAATTGGGGTTGGATTCCGTCAAAAACGACGAGGAATCCTGAAGTAGAAAATAGAGATGGCGAAGATCAATTGTAAAACGAAGGACAAAGAGAAAACGATAGAGAAAACGATAGAGAAAACGACGGAGCCCAGAAGCGACCTGCCGGTTTCCGCGAAGTTGTTGGCGGAAGTGGCTCGAACTCTGGAAAACGCTTCGGCGTGGAGCCTTTTTTCGCACATGAAATTGGATGGGGATGCCTTAGGTACGGCGACGGCCCTCTTCGAGGCCGGAGTGCTCCAGGGTAAAACCATACGCTGGATAGGTCCCGATCCCGTGCCTCCCTCTTACCGCTTTTTGCCCCATGTGGAAGAATACGTAACCCAAAAGGAATATCGTTTTGACGAAAAAGATCGTCTATACGTTTTTCTGGATTCGGCCAATGAGGATAGAGGGACAAGGGGTCTCCGAGACCGGTCTCCTAGCACGTTCATCTTGAATATTGATCATCACGAGGACAATTCCAGGTTTGGCACGTTGAACTGCGTGGAACCCAAAGCCTCCTCCACATCGGAACTGTTGTGGCACGTCATGAAGGCGGGGGGCTGGACCATCACACCCCACATCGCTGAATGCCTTTACACGGGCATTGTCGCCGACACGGGAAACTTTGTGTTCAGCAACACCACCTCCACGACGCACCAGGTAACCGCGGATCTCCTGAGACGCGGAGTGGACCCCGCCAGAATAGACGCTTTCCTGCGTCAGACTCGCTCGCTGGAGGGGATGCACCTTTGGGGCGTGGCCCTGGGGCGCATCTGCCGCTGGGGAGAGAAAAATCAGTTTGCCATGTCCTGGTTGACGCAAGAAGATTTCCGTTTGACGAAAGCCAACGCTTCTGACACGGAGATGTTGGTCAGCCAGTTACTCCTCATCCGAGATGTTCGTTTCGCCGTTTTGCTCACGGAAGAAGAGCGCGAGGTCAAAGCGAGCTTCCGATCGAGAGCGGAATCCGTCGCCGCGTCTACTGTCGCCCGCGCCCTGGGCGGAGGAGGACATCCTCGCGCGTCGGGGGCGCAATTACCTCCGCCGCTGGACCAAGCCATCCGATCCGTCCGAGAAACCGTGGAGGCCGCCTATGCCGAATGGGCTTCTTCTGGTCGATAAACCAGTGGGAACCCGAAGCGCCGAGTGTGTCTCCCGCGTCAAATGCCTCCTAGGCAAGGACGTGAAGGTGGGACATGCTGGGACCCTGGATTCGACCGCGTCGGGACTTTTGTTGTTACTTCTTGGAAAGGCGACACGCCTGTCGGACTACGTGATGAAACTCCCCAAAAAATACGAGGCGTCGGCTCGGCTGGGGGTCTCTACTGATACGTGCGACGCCTCCGGACAGGTTATTTTTCGCGGGGACGCGTCGCGGATGGATGAGCGCGCCCTTGATCGGGTTCTCTGCTCCTTCTGGGGCACGCGTATGCAACGCCCTCCTGAGATATCGGCTTTGAAAGTAAACGGAAAGGCGTCTCACAAAATGGCGAGACGAGGCGAGGTGCCGGACCTGACCCCGCGCCCTGTCTCCATCACTGCCGCGGCTCGGAGTTCTTCCCTATTGGGCGGACGGGTCACGATCTCCGTGTTTTGTGGCAAGGGAACCTACATCCGCGGCATCGTTCGCGACATGGGTACGGCCTTGGGCTGCGGCGCCCACGTGGAAGCGCTGCGCCGTTTGTCGATAGGAGCCTTTCATGTTTCCGACGCCTATGCTTTGGAAGAATTGGAAGAATTGGGAAACTTGAAAAATTTGATAAATTTGAGGGAATTAGGGAGGCCGTTTCACCGCATCGTCTTGACAAAAGACGCTGAACGCCGTCTTTTGAATGGCCTTTGTGTACCCTTAGCGGACGCTGGGCGCTATTTTCCCGGAACAATAGGACTGGGCAAGGGATTGTGCGTCGAGGGCGAAAGAATGATCGGATTCGCCAGAATGACACGAAGCTCCGAAAAAGGGCCTGTTCTTCTGAAGTCCGAAGCCAATATTGTAGACGTGGAGTCCTGAAGATTATGCGCGAACATAAGGGCAACGAGAAATGATTGCCGCGCTGGGAGCTTTCGATGGGTTTCACCGAGGGCACGCGCTCCTTTTCGAGCGGGCAAAGATTTTGGCTTTCCCTCTGAATTTGGAGTGGGGAGCGATTACTTTCGATCCACATCCGGGGCTTTTTATGAGGGCGATTTCCGGGGTTCTCTTCACTTCGCGGGAAAGAGAGCTGATCCGGCTTTTTCTGGAGATTCCTCGGCTGGTCAGCCTCAAATTCGACGAGGAGCTGGCGCGTTTTTCCCCCGATCTTTTCTGGGAATATCTGCGGGAGAAGGTGGTGATCGAGGGGATCGTTGTAGGACAAGATTTCCGCTTCGGCTACCGCCGCACCGGAGATGTGGCACTATTGGAGCGATACTGCCGCGAAGGAGATATTCCCTTTCTGTCGGTGGACATTCTGGAGTATTTGGGGAGCAAAATATCCAGTTCGGTCATTCGGGGACAGGTAGTGTCCGGGCAATGCGAACTCGCCATCAGCAATCTAGGCTATCCCTATTTTCTCTGGTCAGAAGTTGTTCACGGCCTAGGGCGAGGTAGAGAGCTGGGATTTCCCACGGCGAATCTGAGCGTTCCTTCTTTCAAACTTCTTCCCGCTGACGGAGTGTACGCCGTCGCCGTGCTCGTTAAAGGCAAGTGGAAGGCGGGGGCTCTGTCCATCGGTAAAAACCCCACCTTTACAGATATTTCCGACATTCGGGTAGAGGTCTTCATTTTGGACTACGAAGGAGACCTCTACGATGAAAGTCTGCCCGTCTTCTTTCTCTCACGTTTGCGTCCCCAGGTGCCTTTCAAAGACGTGGACCAGCTCGTCATGCAAATCGACGCGGACTCCAGGCGGGCGCGGACCGTGTTCCGGCACAGCTTTGCGCAGCACACGGAATGGTACGCCGGGTTCTTGATCGCTTACGTCGAACTTCTGAGCAAGCTGGGCTGCGAGATCCCGAAGGACTGAAGTGAATGATTGTAAATGACTTGTTTTTAGCTATTCTAACTTTAGGCCTTTTACTTTAATTTATATAAGGGGGCCATTGTTTGTTTTTCATCGACACACATTGCCACATCAATTCCGATCAATTGAGAGCGGATGGTGCTTCTTTCGTTGGACGTGCGGGGGAGGCCGGGGTGGCGCATATCCTAGTGGCGGGTTCCGACCTGGCGACCAGTCTAGAGGCGGTGGAACTGGCCCATACTTATGAACTCCAAGGCGTCTACGCGGCTGTGGGTGTACATCCCCACGACGCGAAAACCGTGGAGGGCGGACTGCCGGAAGAGCTTCTGAACCTCGCGCGAGATTCCCGAGTTGTCGCCATCGGGGAGACGGGACTCGATTATTACTACGATCACTCGCCCCGCAACGTACAGCAAAGCGTCTTCCTCATGCACCTGAAGTGGGCGGCGGAGATAAACAAACCCCTGGTCCTTCACGTCCGGGACGCGATGCCCGACATTCTGGAGCTGTTGGGGGGGGGAAATTCTTCCTTATCTTCAAAAATACCGCTGATCTTCCACTGTTACGCAGGGGGACTCGAATACCTGAGTGCCATGAGGGATCTAGACGCGTACCTGTCCTTGGGAGGGCCCGTCACCTGGCCAAAAAACGACGCACTCCGGTTGGTGGCCGCCCGTATTCCCGAAAATCGTCTGCTTTGCGAGACGGATTCTCCCTGGCTGACGCCCAAACCCCACAGAGGCAAGCTCAACGAACCAGCCTACGTTCGTCTTGTTTACGAGGAAATCGCGAAGGCCAGGGATCTTTCCGTCGAACGCCTGGCTCGGATCGTCGACGAAAACGCCGCGCGCCTCTTCGGCTGGGGAATCCTTCACGAATCTAAAACTGAATCGAACGCGCCGGTAGCGCAAAACCATGTTCGAGTTTAAGATTATCGCCCGTTGTAACGAGACCGGCGCCAGGGCTGGAGAATTCGTGACGCCCCACGGGGTGGTGAAAACCCCCGTGTTCATGCCCGTGGGAACTCAGGCGACAGTGAAGGCCATGACTCCCCGAGAACTCGAAGAAATTGAGGCCCAGATTATTTTGGGTAACACCTACCACCTTTACTTGCGCCCCGGCGCAGAGGTCGTGGCTCAGGCGGGGGGACTACACCGTTTCATGGGCTGGAATCGCCCGATCCTCACGGACAGCGGGGGATTCCAGGTTTTTTCCCTGGCGCGGCTCAATAAAGTCACCGACAAAGAGGTGTTATGCCAGTCTCATGTCGACGGGTCATTTCACGCCATGTCTCCTGAATGGGCCATGAAAGTTCAGCGGTTGCTGGGCAGCGACATCGCCATGTGCTTCGACCAGTGTATCCCGTACCCCTCTGAGCAGCAGGAGGCGGAGAAAGCCCTCGAACGGACGACTCTCTGGGCTCGGCGCTCGAAGGAGGCTCACCTCCAAGAGGCGAGCCTTCAGGGAGCTAACGTCACTCAGGCTTTGTTCGGTATTGTCCAAGGTTCCACATTCGACGATCTCCGACTGCGCTCGGCCCAGGAACTTGCTGAAATTGACTTCCCCGGTTATGGAATCGGCGGCCTCTCGGTAGGAGAGCCTCACGAGGACATGTACCGCATTCTAGATCTGCTGAACCCCGCTCTGCCGAAGGACAAACCCCGCTACCTGATGGGGGTGGGTTACCCTCCCAACATCGTAGAGGCCATCGCCAGGGGCATCGATATGTTCGACTGCGTGTTGCCCACCCGCAATGGTCGCAACGGAACACTCTTCACCTCATTTGGACGTGTGAACATCAAGGGGCAAAAATACGAGCGAGACTTCTCCCCGGTGGACCCCGCCTGCGACTGCTATTTGTGCCGCGCCTTCACCCGGGCCTATCTGCGTCACCTGTACCAAGCGGGGGAAATCCTGGCGGCGCGGCTCTGCACCTGGCACAACCTGCGTTTTACGATACGCCTGGCTCGGGAGGCTCGAGAGGCCATCCTGAAAGGCGAATATCCCCGTTTTCTGGCTCGTTTCCGGGAAAGTTTTCGAGATTCGAGACCTGATGCCCAAAATGGGGACGCAGGAGGTGAATGATTGATGCCGCGACGGATGTCTCGACTTGAGGTGGACCGCTGGAACCCGGACTCGAAACCGATTGCTAAGGCGGCGTCGATTTTGAGGAACGGGGGATTGGTGGCGTTCCCGACGGAAACCGTTTATGGTCTGGGGGCGGACGGATTGAACCCGGAAGCGGTCCAGGAGATTTTCCGAGCCAAAGGGCGCCCTGCGGACAATCCACTGATTTTGCATCTGAGTGACTATAGGGAAGCGGAGCGATTGGCGAGGGTCGATGAGCGCACGAGGGCCATCATGGCCGCTTTCTGGCCCGGCCCATTGACTTTAGTACTCCCCGCGAGCCCTGTTGTCCCCCAAGAGGTAACCGGTGGGCTTTCCACCGTGGCCTTGCGTGTTCCCGACCACCCTGTGGCCTTAGCGCTGATCCGGGCGGCGGGTTGCCCCGTGGCTGGGCCCAGCGCGAATCGCAGCGGTCGCCCTAGTCCTACGGACGCTGAGGCGGTGGCGGCCGATCTGGGCGACCGGATCGACCTTCTGCTAGACGCGGGCGAGACGGACGTAGGGCTGGAGTCGACAGTGGTGGATTTGACGGGACGGGAAGTTCTTCTGTTGCGGCCCGGAGGAACGCCGGTGGAAAGGCTAGAGGCGTTTTTCGAGGAACCTCTGGGGATTCCAGACGGAGACGCGAAAAGACACTCGCCGGGGACGCGTTATAGGCATTACGCCCCAACCGTGCCGGTACACATCTGGATACCCGGAGAAGAACTCCCACGGTCCATCGCCTCCTCTGCGTCGGGTTTTATGGGTATGACGCCACCACCGGCCCACTTCGCTCAAACAATTCTCTTCGATTCTGAGGAAAGCTACGCCAGGGGAATGTTCGCGAGCTTCAGGCGTTTCGAGGCGGCGGGACTCCGCTATATCGTCGTCGAATGGCCAAGGCCGGAGGGGTTGGGACTTGCTCTACGGGATCGTATCCGCAGAGCGGCGCTCGCCGAACGAGCTCTGCCCCCCTGAGCTTGAATGTTTACGATAAAGCGATAAGAAAGCCAACGGCTTCAGTCGTTGGATGAGAGTTGGATGAGATTGAATGAGATTGAATAAGATTGAATGAGAATCGTAACGCCGCCGTTGGCGGCGTTTGTTTTGTATTTGGTTTCTTGCCATATGTCTACTTTCATGTTAAACTCCGTTTATGGCTTATCAACGATGGATTCATTCGAACACATCTGTGTTCAATATTGGTTATCATCTTATCTGGTGTCCAAAATATCGGCGCAAGGTGCTTGTTGGTGATGTAGAAATACGACTTAAAGAACTTTTATACGAGAAAGCTGATGAGATCGATGTTCAGATTGCGAAGCTTGAGATCATGCCGAATCACATTCACGCCTTTGTCCCTTTGTCAAAATGCGGCCTATAAACGCTCCTCACTATATTGTCCGACAGCTCAAGGGCTATACCGCAAGAGTATTGCGCTTGGAATTTCCTCATCTCCTGAAAATGCCTTTCTTGTGGACACATTCGTACTACTATGAATCTATGGGGCATATTTCAGAGAAAACTATCATGAGGTTTGAACAAAGCAATAAATTTGTATAAAATAGCATCAAAGGGTGTGTATTTGGGAGGTTGATTTGTTGCGAAACGCGTGTAAACTATGCCTTTTGCCATTGCTGTCGATTCTATTCTTCGCGGGTTACGTGGAAGCGAGAGATATTTACGTGCGCCTAGCGGATGGTCCTTCAAGTGTTTCCTTGTCCTCGGATGGCACGATAACCCTTCTCGACGCTGGAAAGAAAAACTTTGGTTTGGGGAAGACGGCGGTGTTGACGCGCTCCGGCGGGTTCGCGCTGGTAGGAAAAAACAAATTTTCTCTTCCTCTGCAGATCTCCAGTTCGGGGCTTTTGGGCTTCAAGGGTAGAAAATACAGAGGTAAATTTCTCCTCACTAAAGAATTTGTTCTAATCAATATCCTGGATGTGGAAGATTACATCCGAGGCGTTTTGCCCGCGGAGGCCATCCCTGGATGGCCCATAGAATATTTGAAGGTTCAGGCGATCATTTCCCGCACCTATGGGTTGCGCCAAAGCCTGAATCGTTCCGTTCGCGGTTACGATGTCGCCGATAACACTTCTGACCAGGTTTACAAAGGGGCTGGTGTAGAAACGACCTTCACCAATCAAGCGATTAAGGAAACCGAAGGTGAAGTTTTGGCCTATGGCGGTAATCTGGCCTTTACCCCTTATCATTCCGACAGCGGTGGGCACACGGCCACGAACGCCCACGTGTGGGGAAAAGATATCCCCTACTTGAGAGGAGTGAAAGAACTTGTAGTTTATCAATCCCCCAATACTAACTGGACTGCCAAGATTTCCGGTTCCCAGGTGCAGGCGGCCTTGGCCAAAGTAGGCGGTAACATAGGAAGGGTCAAAGAAATTCAGGTGTCAGAGATGGATTCAGGCGGTCGCGCCACAAACTTGACGTTTATAGGAAGCGGGGGGTCCTCGACGATAAAGTCTAGTCAGTTCCGAACAGTTATAGGACCCAATCTCTTGAAGAGCACCATGCTGACAAACGGTGTTCCTCTACCGAAGACGCTCCAGGGGACAAAGACACCTAACACCCCCGCGAAGAACGACGCTCTGCTCGGAGCGCCGGTTCCGACCTCGAATCTTTCCATGTCCGAAACCGAGGAGCTTCGCCTGATACTCATGACCTCGGAAGGGGTTTTCACCTCAACTGAACTGATGGATATGTTACTGAAGCCCGAAAAACGCAAAGAGTACCTTTATATAGGAATAGAAAGAAGCGGCTCGGAGAAAAAAAAGGAACCCCCAAAAACCCCTTTACCGAAGTCCTTGCCATCGGCCTCGATGCCCACTCTTCGTTCCGGGGGATCCATCTCTGAGGAAAATGGGTATTTCGTTTTTCAAGGCAGAGGATGGGGACATGGGGTGGGGCTTTCTCAATGGGGGGCTCAGGCCCTGGCGAGAGAGGGTTGGACGGCCAGGCGTATTCTCGAACACTATTATCCGGGAACCGCGGTTAAACGTTTCCAATGATTCCGAGTCTTTACACCCTCGACGCCTATGACTATGAATTGCCGGAGTCCCAAATCGCCCAGATGCCGGCAATGCCTAGGGATTCCGCTCGACTTTTGATCTGGAGCGTGACAGGGGACCAGGTGGAGCACCGCGTGTTTCGAGACATTCCAGACTATTTGAAAGACGGAGACCTTTTGGTGTTAAATGATACCCGCGTGCTGCCCGCGCGGCTGTGGGGCAACAAAAACGGCAGTGGCGGCAAGGTGGAAATTCTGTTGCTCCGGCCGATAGAACCGAATTATTGTGTTTGGAAAGCGCTGCTTCGGCCGGCCCGGAAGCTATCTGTTGGTTCCGAGGTGCGGGTAGGTGATCATGTTCTTACCATTGAAGACAGAGAAGACGAGGGCATAGGGCTTGTGAGAGTTGGAAAAAACAAAGAAGACGTGCTCGCTTTTTTGAAGACTCATGGTCAGACGCCTTTGCCGCCTTATATCAAATATATCGACCGGACGGATTTTTCGCGTTTGCGGGACGCGTATCAAACTGTTTTCGCCTTGAACGACGGTTCCGTGGCGGCCCCCACCGCGAGTTTGCACTTTACGGAAGAGCTTTTGAAGCGGATAGCGGATCGGGGAGTAGAACTCGCGTGGGTGACGTTGCACGTGGGGCTGGGGACCTTCCGCCCGGTGAAGATTCAGGATATACGGGAACATCGGATTCATAACGAATACTGCGAGGTTCCCCAGGCTACAGAAGAGGCTGTGACGCGATGTCGTTTGAGGCACGGGCGAGTCGTGGCCGCGGGAACCACCGTCGCCAGGACCCTGGAGTCCGCGGCCACGGAAAATGGGGCGATTCAGGGGGGGGTTCGGCGAGGCGCCATGGAAACAGAGCTATTTATCTATCCAGGCTTCGATTACAAAGTGGTGGACGCGATGATTACGAATTTTCATTTACCTAAGAGTTCTCTTCTCATGTTGGTGGCTGCCTTTGTGAACAGTCTTACTGGTGGCGACCGGGAAATGACGGCCTTGGCGACTCTCCAAAAAACCTATTCTCTTGCCATCAACGAAGGCTATAGGTTTTTCTCGTTCGGAGACGCGATGTTTATAAAAAAATGACGGTGAAAATGAAGAAAAGATTGCTGATTCTGCTCCTGACACTTTTTTTACTAGGGGTAGGAGTGGGTACGACGGCGTTTTTTATGAAATACCCCCACGAGTTTTGGGATCAGATATTGCCCTTACCTCAGGCAGAGATGGCCGTCGTCGTTTTGAGACCGGGCATAAACGCTCGCCAATGTGCTCTGGCTTTTTATGAACAGGGAGCGCTGACGCAGTCGCCCGTCTTGTTGGCGCGTTGGATGGCGAGGCTGGGAATTGACCGTAAGATCCGCCCCGGCCAGTATCGTGTTTATCGAGCGGGCGCTTGGGATCTGGCCAGGCAGCTTCTGGAGGTGCAGCCTATATCTTCCAGTCTTACAATCGTGCCAGGAATGGATGTTTTCTCTTTGCGAGAGCTTTTCGGAGAAGGCTCCTCCCCGAATTTTCTGAATGTGAGCACAGACATTCTCCGCGAGGCCCTCCTGGACGATGCGCATTATCCTGAACCGATGCGGGATCTTCTGATCACCAGAGAGGAATTACGTATGGCTTTCTTGTTGCCGGAAACGTATTTTGTCGTGGAGGAATCTCCAGAGGAGCTGATCCGGATCGCCAGCCGTGAGTGGTGGAGTCGATTCGGGGAAAGAGTGGTCTCCATGACGTCGAAGGATTTAGGAAGGATCGCGACGGTGGCCTCTATTATTCAGCGGGAAGCTTTGCGGGATGAAGAAAGGGCGGTCATTGCGGGAGTTGTTGAGAATAGACTCAAAAAGGATATGTTGTTGCAAATTGACGCTACGGTCATCTACTCTTGGAAGCTCAAGGGGAAAAAACTGACGCGTGTCTTCAACAAAGATTTGGCGGTGGATTCACCGTATAATACTTACGTTTCGCCAGGTCTTCCGCCGACGCCCATATGTATTCCCTCTACCGAGTCGTGGGAAGCCGCTTTGGCTCCAGAGCGAAACCTCTATTATTATTACGTCGCGCGCAAAAACGGGTATCACTATTTTGCCCAGACCTATGAAGAACACCGCCGCAACATAAAAAAAGCGAGGACGGAATAGGAGGTTTACGGAATAGATGGCATTGTCGCGGAATAAAAAAATCAAAGCCTCTGATAGGCACGGAAGCTGGTTTGAGTTGGTCGTCTTTTTTTTCATGTCCAGCACGTTTTATCTTATCGGAGCCCTAATGAATAGTTCCTGGACGGGAGAACGAGGACAGGCTATTGGAGAGTATCTGCGCATCAGGGGAGGCGGGGCGCTCATTGTCCCCCTGTTATTTTTGGTTTATCTCTGCGTCGCCTGGTTTGCCAGGAGTCGTATTCCGAGACCCCTAGGACAGATTTTCGGAACGTTACAACTTTACCTTTCGACGGCGTTTATATTGGGCTTGTTTAGAAACGCGGGAGGAAATCTGTCCTGGGCTTTGAGTCAGCCCGGAAGAGTAGGTGACGCTTTGACCCAATTTTTCCGCTTAAACTTAGGGATCTTGGGCACGATTTTCGTAGCGATTGTTTCTTTGCTCTTGTCGGCCATTCTTTTTGGTTTCCAGTTTCCTTTACGGTTTTTCCACGTCTTGACGGCGCGCTTTATGAAGGGAAACGTGAGGGAACGCGGCAAGAGAGGGCGTGAGGCAAGAGGCAGAGAGGTCATAGGCAGAGAGGCCAGAGCTAAGGAGGCCAGAGCCAAGGAAGCCAGAGCTAAAGAAGCCAGAGCTAAAGAAGCCAGAGCCCAAGAAACCAGACTTAAAGAAAATAGAGTCAAAGAAAACAGAGAGCGAGTGAGGGGAAGAGCGCCTACAACAGAAAACACGGTCTCGGTTCCACCTCTGTTTTTGGAAACCTCTTCTTTGAATGTGCAAGCCAAAAGCATACAAACCGCCTCATCCGCTCCCTTTGTACAGCCCACGGAGGTTCTGGAGTCTACGCCCATCGACGGAATGGTGATTGTAGGCAAAGATCTGGTAGGCAAAGATCTGGTAGGCAAAGATCTGATCGAATCGAACGGTTATTCGTCATCCGAATCCCAATCCATCGCCGAGTCCAAAGTTCCGCAAGACGCGAAACCCTTTGAAAGGGAAACGCCGGATCCGGAAACCTTCGAGGCGGAGTCCTCTGAACCAAACTTTCCGCCGCCCTTGGATATTTTCGGTCCCGCCGACAAGAACGACAAAAACGAGGACGAGGAGAAAGAATATGATCTAGCCAATGAACAGGCCAAAACCATCGTCGAGACACTCCAGAATTTCGGTGTCAAATCCAACGTGGCACACATTGTCACTGGTCCCTCCGTGGTTCAGTTTCAATTGGAGTTGGCGCCGGGCATCAAAGTAAGCAAGGTCGCTGGCCTGGCCAACGATCTGACTATGGCTCTGGCGGTGGTCTCCGTTCGTGTGGAGGCTCCCATCTTGGGACAGCGTTACGTGGGCATCGAGATCCCCAACACCAAGCGCAAGGGAATCGCTCTGCGCTCCATCATAGCGTCGGAGGAATTTCTGGATAGCGAGTACGCCCTACCCATGCCTATGGGTGTTCGAGTGGATTCCAAGCGTCTGGTATGTGGACTGGAGGAGATGCCACACCTGCTGGTGGCTGGAACCACAGGCTCAGGAAAGAGCGTTTTTATGAACACCTGTATTTTAGGAATGTGCTATCGGCGCGGCCCCGACGAGCTGAAGCTCATTCTAGTGGACCCCAAACACGTAGAGTTCGCCATATATGACGGGCTGCCCCACCTCCTGGCGCGGCCCGTCTCCGACCCAAAAAAGGCCATCGCCGCGCTTTCCTGGACTGTGCAGGAGATGGAAAACCGTTCGGAGGCCTTTGCGCACGCTAAAGTTCGCAATTTAGCCTCTTATAATGAAAAAGCCCTGCCCAAAAACAGATTCCCTCACATTGTGGTAGTGGTGGACGAACTGGCGGATCTGATGTATACCGCGGGCAAAGAAGTGGAGGGGCTTATCGTGCGTCTTGCTCAGAAAGCCCGCGCCGCGGGAATTCACCTCATTCTCGCGACCCAGCGTCCTTCCGTAGACGTCATTACGGGACTTATCAAGGCAAATGTTCCAGCAAGGGTGGCCTTTGCCGTGCCCTCCCAAACGGACTCCCGAATTATCATCGACACAGGTGGGGCTGAGAAATTGTTGGGCAAGGGAGACATGCTTTTTTATAGTACGCGCTACCCACGCCCGATTCGCTTACAGGCTTCCTTTATCACGGAGGAGCGCACGCTGGAGTTTGTGGAGTCCATGAAAAAAATCTTTGGAGAACCACACTACGTCGAGTTCGAAGATTTTAGTGGCAGCGGCAACAGTAGCGGCAATGAAAACGGGGGAGGCGACAAATCCAGCGCGAGGCGATCAAGGTCATCAATGGATACGGGAATAGCCTCGGCCAGTGGGTTATGAGCGGTCTATTGTCTCGCTTCGCGTTACCCCAAATGGAGATTGCCTTTGAGCGAGAGGTTCGCATAGGGCAACTTGTTGTGTTGGGTGGACGCGCGCCAGACGCGGCTTGGTTGCGTCTCGCGGCTTCGGATAAGTTTATTTGGGCGGCGGACCATGGAGCGGAAGCGTGTAAAACCGCGGGAGTGTCTCCGAACCGCGCCTTGGGCGATTTCGATAGTATTGAAGAAGAGGGCAAGGCATGGTTGGAGCGCCTGGGGGTAAAAACCGAACGCTACCCGACGGACAAGGACTACACGGATTTCCAACTTTGTCTGCGCCAGGCCGAGGGCGACCTGTTGGTGACGGGATGTTGGGGCGGGCGATTTGACCATGCTTTCGCCAACGTTTTTTCTATTCCGTGGGGGCGCGAGTGGGGCGCGAACGTCCGGGCTTTTGCCGACGATCGAGAGGTCCTAGTGCCTCTTGTGGGAGGGGAGTCGGTCGAGCTGTTTTTTCGCGCGCGCCCATCGGTGATTTCTCTTTTGCCTTTTACCGACATTTGCGAAGGAGTATGCCTTCGCGGGACGAAATGGGAGTTAAACGACGCGGAAATTTTTCTGGGGCGCCCTTACACGGTCAGCAATGTTCCCACGGGAGACCATGTGTGCGCGCAAATCCAAAAAGGAAGTTTGGGGGTTTATTGTCTTTTCGAGGAAGTGAAGCTATAGTCTCGCCGCTGATTCTTGAGCGCTCCACACCAGCCGGAACTCCATTCCTTCATACACGCGAACGGGGTTACCGCGCTTGATTTGAGTGTGTTGCAGCCAATCAAGCGACCTGACGAACGCCGCTCCGGCAGTGTTACGGGCGATGACGATTTCTTCAAGGCGGGTCAGAGCAATTTGTCTGTTCACGCGTTGACTGCGTTCTTCTGTACAGACCGTCGTGAGACCGAGGGGCAGGTAGAGAGCCCTAACTCCGGTTTCTACCTTATTGACATTTTGTCCGCCCTTGCCGCCGCTGCGGAAAGTCTCGAACTTTACCAACGATTTGTCGAATACGTCGATTTGTTTCTCGTGGCACAGGCTGATATCCACGAACCAATTTTTTCGTCCATGATGGGGACGGAAGGGGCTTTTACAAATCCACTGCACTGTACCCTCTAAAAAGGACAAATCCGTTTCACTAGCTATCCGCACGGAACGATAACAATTTTCTTTTTTTCCGTTTTCTTTTTTTACATTTTCTTTTTTTCTGTGCTCAGGCTTACATTCTAAAACTTTGATATCCGAAAATTCTCCCATTAAAGAAAATAGCAATTTCCCTACCGCCAGTTCACACTCCGCCGGACCTTGCCCGGAACTTAACTGCAATTCCATTAATGATTACACTTTCACTGTCAAGAGCGGCCGTAATGTGGCGACGACGCTACATAGATTGTGCTGTACCAACGCGTCGATGATATATTCGATACCTTTGTAAGCCTCTGAAGCTTCCTCGTACAACAGGTCAACGTCGTGACAGACGGTCTTGCTTCCGAGGCGCGTTTCGTGGATCGCGTCCTTGTGATATTTGTTCTTAAGACGCCCTTTGCAGAGCGAGCGGATCCATTTCCGGCCCGCGCCATGAGAAAGCGAAAAAGCGGACTTATCCGTATCTTCGACATTCTCACTAGGCGAGACGACATAGGTCAGGCTTCCACGTGATCCTGGGATGACGACCATGCCCACGAGAGCGCTCACCACGCCCTTGCGATGGATATACCGTTTACCGCGTTCTTCGAGAAAATTGTGATGGCAATCGATCAGTGTTTTTACGTCAGGCGAATAGCCAAGATAATCCACCAACTTCTTCGCGACCAACAGGCGGTTGCGGTGTGCCCACAGCAAAGCACTGTCGTGAGCGGTCAGATAAGCCGCGGCACGTTCGCTGTCCGCGGGATAGCCGCCGTACTCCCTGAATTCGCCAAAGACCTGTTGGCCGTAACCGCGTGAGCCACAATGAACCAACAATAAAAGTTGGTTTTTGTTTGCATTGAGGGCCTCGAAACGCTTTTCGTTGAAAATTTTCTCCACTGTCTGAAATTCGGCGAAGTGATTGCCGCCCCCAATAGTGCCCAAGTCTGATATAGGGCTTTCCTCTGGGAAAGGATTATCGATAGGAATGTCCCGCAAGGCTTTGATGTCGTTCAATTTGGTGTAAACGCGGTCTTGCTTGAATTTCTTCACACGGCAGCTTGTCTCGAAGAGCCCCATACCGCAACCGATGTCGTTGCCGATAAGGTGCGGGTAGATTATGCCTTCAGTTTCCAGGGCTACGCCGACGGGAGTTTTACCGGGGTGTAAGTCGGGGAGCCCGACGGCGCGAATTACACCCGGTAGGGCAGCGACGGATTTCAATTGCGCGATGGCATCGCCTTCCATCCAGCATTTTTCGTTCGCTATAAGGGTGATTTTGTCATTGGATCGCGTCATAAAAGCCGCCTCTCAATATCAATTTACCCATGCGCTTCCGCTTGCTTATGCGCTTCCATACAAAGGCTTCCATACAAAGGCTTCCATGCAAAAGCTTTCATGCAAAAGCTTTCATGCAAGGGATTGTAATTGTAAGCGATAATTCTACAAGACGACTATGCCAGATGATCGAGATTATATGTCCAAGTTCTTAACCTCGTGGGCATAGGCGGTGATGAACTCGCGCCGGGGTTCTACCTTGTCGCCCATTAGAATATCGAAGTACTCGTCGGCTAAGACGTCGTCGTCGAGGGCAATCTGCTTCAAAACGCGGTTTTCCGGGTCCATTGTCGTCTCCCAAAGCTGAACGGGGTTCATCTCCCCCAGACCCTTGTAACGCTGTATTCCCACCTTAGCGTCTCCCGCGTCGTTCACGTATCCGCGAAGTTCTTTTTCCGTGTAGCAATAGTTGACCTTTTTACCTCTCTGCACCCTGTAGAGCGGCGGTTGGGCCAAGTAAAGGTAGCCGCTGCCGATCAGCGCCGGCATGTGCCGATAGAAGAAAGTCAGGAGCAACGTGCTGATATGGGCCCCGTCCACGTCCGCGTCGGTCATGATGATGATCTTGTGGTAACGCAACTTCTGAGTGTCGAAATCGTTTCCGATTCCACAACCCAGAGCCTGAATGATCGTCCGTATCTCGTTGTTCCCCAGCATTTTATCGAGCCGGGCCTTTTCCACGTTCAGAATTTTGCCCCGCAACGCCAGAATCGCCTGAAAAGACCTATCGCGGCCCTGCTTCGCGCTGCCGCCGGCGCTGTCGCCCTCCACGATGTAGAGTTCCGTATTCTCAGGGGAGCGGGAAGAACAATCCGCCAATTTACCCGGTAAGCTCATGCCCGACATGGCTCCTTTTCGGACCAGCTCCCTGGCGCGCTTGGCGGCCTCCCTAGCTTGGCGAGCCTTGATGGCCTTTTCCACAATGGGTTTCACCGTGTCTGGGTTGTCCTCAAACCAGGCCAGCAACCCCTCGTAAATAAAGGAGTCCACAATACCTTTGACCTCGCTGTTGCCGAGTTTGGTCTTGGTCTGCCCTTCAAACTGGGGGTCGGTCAGCTTGACGGACACAACGCAGGTCAAGCCCTCCTTCAGGTCGTCTCCCGACAAGTTTTCATCTTTGTCTTTCAGAATCTTTCCGCTGCGGGCAGCCTCGTTGATGGCCCGCGTCATGGCTGTGCGGAGTCCGGAGACGTGGGTGCCGCCCTCCACGGTGTGAATCAGGTTGGCGAAGGAAAAAATGCGCTCCAGATATGTATCGTTGTACTGAAAACCCACATCCACGGAGACCCCGTCCCTCTCGCCCGAAAGGACAATGGGCTTGGGAAAGAGCGCGTTTTTGCCCCGATCCAGGTACTCCACAAAGGCTTTGATGCCGCCCTCGAAGCAGTAGTCCTTGAGTTCCCCTGTACGCTCGTCCTCGATGTGGATACGTAGACCGGGGTTCAGAAAAGCCAGTTCCCGGAGGCGGCTCTTTAACATATCCAGGGAGTGCTTGACCTCTTCGAAGACGGTCGCGTCGGGCATATAGTGGATCCGCGTCCCACGCCATTCAGCAGGAACCGGGAGCGAAAGATCCGTCACAGGCGCTCCTCGCTCGTACCGCTGGGAGCATTCGGCCCCATCACGAGCGATGGTGACCTCCAGCCACTCGGATAGGGCGTTGACCACGGAGACGCCCACGCCGTGGAGCCCTCCCGATACTTTGTAGGCTCCGCCGCCGAACTTGCCGCCCGCGTGCAAGACGGTCAGCACGACTTCGCAAGTGGGGCGTCCGTTGTAGGGGTGAGGATCCGTGGGTATGCCGCGCCCGTTGTCCCGGACAGAGATACTTTCGTCCGCGTGAATGACGACGCTGATCTCGTCGCAAAATCCACCGATCGCTTCGTCTATGGCGTTGTCCACCACTTCGTAGACGAGATGGTGCAGTCCACGGCTGCCAGTGTCTCCAATGTACATGCCGGGGCGTTTGCGCACGGCCTCCAGGCCTTCCAGGACTTGTATGCTTCCGGCGCTGTAGTCGGTGATGTCGCTCATGTCGTACCTCCTCGAAGGACTTTCCATATCATGATTCATAATCATGATTCATAATTTTCTTTAAAGGATACACATTTGGCTCGATAGCGTGTATCATTCCCATAACTGGTTAATTATACCAGGCGCATGAGCGAGGAATGAAAAAATATAAAAATTACGAAAGAAGGTTGTTTTATTTTGCTTGGTTCAAAGTTCAACGTGCAGGGAAAAATAAAAGAAATCCTGGTATCCATGCTGCGTGGCGCGCGCAATGACTGGAAGGCGTTATTGGTGATTGTCTTGGGGAACGTGACCACCGCTTTCGCTGTGATCAATTTCACACTGCCCTATCGTTTCCCCGACATGGGTGTTTCGGGGCTGGCGGTCTTGTCGAACTACGTGTTTGGCGTCTCCCCGAGTTGGGTGGTAGCTGGCGGAAACCTGCTGTTGATCCTTTGGGGCAAAAGAAATTTGCAACTGCATTTCTTGGGCCTGACGGTCTGTTCCATCTTGGTTTTCTCCATTTCAATGCCCCTCTTTCTACTGTATCCCTTGCCTTTGCCCCAGGACAAATTTATGGCTGCTGTCATTACCGGAGTCCTAAAGGGCGTCGCGAGTGGGATGATCTTCAATGTGGGGGGCTCAGGCGGCGGAACGGATATTGTGGCAATGGTGATGCGCCGGCGCTACGGCATAGAGGTGGGTCAGTTCTCCATCTTCGTGAATATTTTCATCCTGGCGCTGTCGTTGAGCGTTATCGGGTTGGATTCCGTGATCTACGGTATCGTGGGACTTTACATCTACGGCGTCACCGTAGATAATGTTATGCGTAAGTTTGATCGGCGCAAACAGGCTTTCATTATCACCAACATCCCCGACGACGTGTGTGATTTCATTTCGGCGACAGGCAGGGGCGTCACCCGCATCAATGCCGAGGGGGCCTATACGGGGCAGCCGCGTACCGTGCTGATCTCCCTATTGGAGGCGCGTCAGGTGATGCAGCTCAAGGTTTACCTTGGGGAAAAAGATCCGAACGCCTTCGTCTCCATTTGCGACGCTACGGAGGTCTTGGGCAGGGGCTTCAAAAATTGGCGATCTCTTTAATATAAATAAAAATTCGCCGGAATGTTATCACCCAAAATGCTGATGGAGCTTCTCGCGCATTTTATGTGGCCCGTCGCCTGTCCTGTGTGTGGGGCTCTTGGGAAGCTGATCTGCGAGGATTGTTTGCGGTCTTTCGCTAAATTCCGACTTCCGCGCTGCCTTTGGTGCGGCGAGCCTATTCCTTGTAAGATCCATAAGGCCGAAACCCCGAAGATCCAAACGGGATTCGTTTACGAGGGGCACGTGAAAGAACTGATTTTGGCTCTTAAATACAAAAGATATAGAGCCCTAGGTCCTCATTTGGGAAAAGCTCTGGCGCGGGTTGTCGCTTGCCCGAAGGTGGACGTTCTCGTCCCCATTCCCCTACACCAGAACAGCAAACGGCGTTATAACCAGGCCGAAGGGATAGCCAAGGGGTTGAGCGAGGTTTGGGGAACCGAGGTTCTGGATGTCGCGCAGTGGAAAATTGATGTTTCACCGCGAGCGGGTGCTTCCTTGTCGGAACGCTTCTCCCTTACCCCTGAGGCCTTCGGTTTCGGCATGGATATTTCTAATCTTCGGGTGGGTTTTGTGGATGACGTCTGCACTACGGGCACAACTCTTTCTTGTCTAGCCAAGGCCGCCCGTGCCCAAGGAGCGGAGGTATGTGGAGCTTTTGTGGTGGCTGGCAGCCCGTTCGTGGGATAAAATACATGAGATAAAATACAGTAGAAACGTATGGCCACGCGTCTCTAGAAAATTCAATAGGCTGAGGAGTTGTATACCGTGGGAAATAAGGTATGTTATGACGATCTTATGAAACTGACCGAATCAATACTGTCAAAAGGTTACGGTTATTCGCATGAGGAATCCGAAGTGACGGCGCGGGTTCTTGTGGAGGCCGATGCGAGAAACATTCCATCTCATGGAGTGTCTCGGCTGGCTTTCTATCGAATGAATAAAGACCGCGGTTTTTCTAAGCCTGGCGCCAAGCCTGAAATCGTCTGGGAGACGCCGTGTTCGCTTGTCGTCGACGGGCATGACGGAGTGGGTTGCTATGTATCGGAATTTTGCGTGAAAAAGATCATCGAAAAAGCGTCTCAGGCCGGCACGGGCTTTTGCGCCGCGCGGAACTCCAATCACTTTGGAATTGCGGGATACTGGGCGGAGACAATCGCTCGACACGATATGATCGGCATGGCGTTCACCAATACCCGAACCTGTGGAATCCCGACCTACGGGCGCCAAAGAATGCTCGGCACCAATCCGATAGCGGTAGGTATACCCGAAGAAAACACGCGCAACAGTGTTTTTTTGCTCGACATGGCGACGACGACGGTGGCTCACGGCAAGATTGAGGTTTACGACAGACGCAAGAAACCCATGCCGCTCGGTTGGGCGGTTGATGAGAACGGCATCGGGACTGCCGACGCCACCGGCTTCGAGAAGATGTTTTTGTCGAATCCGACGTATGGTGGTCACCTTTTCCTTGGTGGCGGGGGTGAGGAAAACGGCGGACACAAGGGTTACGGCCTGGGGCTTCTCGTCGAGCTGCTCTGTTCAGGACTGTCGTTGGGCATGAGCACGGTGGAAACCTTTCGCGAAGGCCAAGGTTCAGGGATAACTCACTTCTTCGGCGCTATCCGACTTGATCTTTTCGGAGATCCGAAAGAGCTGAAGCGTCGAGTGAGTAAAATTCTCGACGATATCCGCAAAAGTGAAAAAGCGGTGGACCAGGAGAGAATTTACATCCACGGGGAAAAAGAATCCGAAGCTCGTGAGAAAGCGCTGAAAGAAGGCATTTTTATCGATGACGCGACACGCGATTTTTTGGGCTCGCTGAGCGAGGAACTCAAGCTGGAACCGATTCGGTTTCTACCGACTGAGGAAGAAGTCACAAGCCTCTCGTGACATACTCCCACGACTAAAGTCATGAGATTCTAAGATCGACAAAGACAGCCGACTAAAACCGGTTTTACGTCTTCTCCTTTAAGAGTGGATGCCCCCACTCTGAGAATATTTACAGCCGCATCGATATCCCGGTTGATATCCCGGTCGTGTTCCGCCCCGCATCTCGGACACATCCATCCACGGACGGACAGAATATTTTATTGAGTCGTTACCGGTACACGACACGCGGACCGTTATTTTTTAAACTCCTCTCCGCGCTCGGAAAGCCGACTTGTTTCAGGGCCATTATTTAAGAATTTAAGAAAAAATTGGAGGAAAGAAAACATAGAGGAATTTTAAAGCTGGCGATCACTTCTTTATACTCGTCATACATAGATAATTTCGCGTGAATGGAATACTGCCCATCCAATATGAGCAAAAAGATCTCATAATTTCCCTGTTCAACAACTATCATGCCAGCAAGCCTTTCTCTCCTAAAAATATTTTCATCAACGGGATGTTTCCTCCCGCGACTGCCGCAAAAGTTCTCCTGTTTTCTATCGACGACAATGACGGCAACCGCCCTCTTGAGCGCGTCGCCAATGTTCCGGCGTTGCGCCAGGACAGAACATTATTGGATGCTCCGGGCTACGACAAAGTGAGCCGACTGTTCTATCACCCTACGGGACATTATCCCTCCTATCCCTGAACACCCGACGCAGGAGGATGCTAGAGCTGCTGCGGCGTGGATATTGGATATGTTTTGTGATTTTCCTTTTGATGACTCCAGTCATGCTAAGTATTTAGGTCTGTTATTGACGTTTCCCGTGCGCGCTCTCTGTGGCTGTGTTTCGATGGCTTTGCTTGACGCTCCGACGTTCTGATTTTATTTATTTTCCATTTTATTCACACAATTTATTCACACAGGATACTATCGTAATAATGCCCGAAAAGGAAGAGGGCCGAAAGAAAATTTGCCATACCTAGGTAATACGCTCAATAGGGAACGCCCCGGCGTGGTTCACCTCGCTTTTGAACGTGATCCGCAACCAGGAAAGGCCGAGGACGCCTTCCACCACTCCGATCTAGATCCGCTCGTCGAAAGGCACGGGACCCTGCTCAATTGTGAACTCGTCCAATCGCGACTATCAAAAAGTGTACCTTTTGCTAGTCACCTTATCACTGACTAGCAACAGCAAAATAGCTAAATTTTTCCTAGGTATTATACCATAATTATTCCAAAATTTTGAGTCCAAATTTTAATTCTGGGATTTTATCAAAAAGTACACTTTTTGATAGTCGCGGTTGGACGAGTTCACAGACAATAAAGATTTAGGTGAGTGAATATGACGGCGCTTTACCAAAAGAACTGGAAAGAGCGGAGGCTTTTTTAACCGACCAAGCAAGTAGGTGAGAGGCGGGGAGCGATGTTATCAATAATTGCAATTAGTATTAGCGGTAAATTTATGGTAAACACGGATACTCATATTATCAGAATCAAATTACCAGAATCA
>JAIRYN010000048.1 GCA_031267575.1 Synergistaceae bacterium
GCCCAAATCTTCCGCGACGGCCTCCGCCAAGGCGCCGATCATCAGGCTATGGTGATAAGTCCCCGGCGCTTCGTTTTGCAGTTTGCGGAGCAGGGGGCTGGAAGGGTGACTCAACTCTCGGGTCCTGAGGATGGAAAGCGCTCCAAGGTATCCCTCGATCATGGGCAGCACGGCAATAACGAAAAACGTCGTCGCCAACTCGAAAATCAAAAACGACCCACACACGCGCCAGGTCTCGCCCAAAGGCCAACCCAAACCGAGCGAGGCCACGGTGATGGGAAATCCCTGAAAATAACGAATAAGTATCTTCGCGACCGCCAAGAAAATGGCCAGAAAGAATACTTTGTATCTCAGGTCCTCTCGGGAGACGACTTTGTGCAGAGCGTAAAAACCGGTCATGATGGCCACAAAACCTAAAATCAACAAAGACAACAAGCTGTAGATGGACAATTCCTCCAACAGAAACACCAACGACACCGTTTCCGCCAAACAGACATTGAAGGCGAGACGACGGGGTATGCAAAGGTAAGCGGCCGTTACCGAAGCCAAGAGTCCCGCTCCTATGACGTCCCAATGGGTGGCCATTGTCTCTCCTGCCCAGCCGACGATAAAGATGAAGACGATACAACTCCAGGTAGGACGATCCCTGGCTTCCCCTACGCCCGCGGAAATTTCGAGCCAAAAGGGTAAAGCCAACATCGAGAAGAACAGGATGATCAAGCGCTTCAAAGGGAAATTTTCCTCCATGTAGCCTTGGAGTCTCAATATGATGGCAACCTGGGGCGTAATCGTCTGACCTTGTTCGACAATGACGTCACCTACCTCCAGTTTGCGCTCCACCGGAGGAATCGAATTTTTCTCCACGTCACGCACCAGGGCCGTCAATTGAGGATCGACTTTATAACTGAGGTTGACGACCTCCTCCAACAGTTGATAGAGGAGGTTTTCCTCCGTCCTGGGTAAAGATAGTTTCTCGATCTCCGCCCACAACATCGCTCTGTCTTTAGTCTCTATTTTCATGTCTCCAGAGGTCAGAGCCTCGAAATAAGCCTCGCCGACGCTGTCCGCATAGGAGAACAACGCGTGCCGGCGGTCTTCTTTAAGACTGAAGAAAGCCCTCGCCAATTCGTCAGGGAACCCATTCACAGGAGAACTCCAGTCCCGAACATTTCGTAACTCGGCCAAACGTGTTTTCATACGCTCCGCCGCTCCGGCGTCTCGCACCAGAACTCCCACCACGGTTTCCCCGACCTTGCCCTTCAACGTGTTCGTGGTGACCGTATCCGTGTAACGTATGGGAGAAACCGCGCGATATGTTCGCGGCGATGGCTTATCCACTGTAAATCCATAACCGCTGGGCACGTAAAAATGCTGCGTCACCAGAATGGCTAGGGCCATACAAAAAAGCAACAAGGCGGAAACGGCGTAAGAGGTGTAAAATTCCCCTACGATCCGCATTCGCCTCGGCTTCTGTCCCAATCTGTCAGTTTTATGGTTTATTCTGCTCATAACGCTCATAGGCCTGCACCACTTTTTGAACGATTTCGTGCCGTACCACATCCGCGTGGGTCAGATCGAAAAAGTCAATACCCTTGATTCCCCGCAACACGGCCCGAACGTGGTTCAAACCCGATTCCTTACCGCTGGGCAGGTCAATCTGAGTCACATCCCCCGTAATTACGGCCTTCGATCCAAAGCCCAACCGGGTCAAAAACATCTTCATCTGCTCCGGCGTCGTGTTCTGTGCCTCGTCCAAAATAATAAAACTCTCGTTCAAAGTCCTACCTCTCATATAGGCCAAAGGGGCGATCTCGATGACTCCCTTGTCCACGTACCGCGCGAAACGTTCGGGGGAGAGTAGGTCGTAAAAAGCGTCGTAGAGGGGACGGACGTAAGGTTCAACCTTCTCCCGCAGGTCACCAGGAAGAAACCCCAGACTCTCTCCGGCCTCTACCGCTGGGCGCACGAGAACCACACGGGTCACCTCTCCTGATTTAAGCATCGACACCGCCTCGCAGACCGCCAAGTACGTCTTCCCCGTTCCCGCGGGGCCTATGGCGAAGAGAATATCGTTGTTTTTCATCGCCTTCACGTAAGCGCGTTGTCCCACGGTCTTTGCCCTGATCGGCTTGCCCTTGGCCGTGGCGCAGATAATATCCGAATACAGGGCCTCCAATTTGGGCTCATGCCCCTCCGCCAACGCGTCCATTGCGTACCTCACATCCGCGACATGTACTTCATAACCTTTGTCGGCCACCACGGAAAACTGGCGTATCAAGTCGCACACAATCCGTACTGGCTCTTTATCGGCTCCGCCCACCTGAATATTGCAACCACGAACGACTAAGTTGACGGGATAGCGCTCCTGTATGGCCTCCAAGTTTTCATCGTTGACGCCGGAGAGGCGCAGCATCGCGCTCTCTCCAGATATCTCGACGCTTTCGGACCAAGGGCTCGGCATATTCCGAACCGTCGTCACGCCTTCAGCCGTATTTTCATCCGATCCCATGTCACACGGGATAGGCGCTTTCAGCCACCAATTCGTTCAGCCCTATGTCCCTCTTGGTTGCCCGCGCGTATTTTTGGGGCAGGAAGTCTTTCGCCACTTGGGGGAACATAATCCAAGTCAAAGCGTCCTCCGGCTGCAACGCCCAGACGGCAGACGCTTTACGGGCCTCCTCCATCTCTGGCGCGATTTTTTCCCCTGGTCTACATGTAATGGGCGTTTCGTCTCCTATGGCCAATTTTTGAACCTCTGGATCTAGAGGCGCCGGGGCTGTGCCATAGTAGCCCAGGAAGTACTGCTTGACCTCTTTGGGAATGACCTTCCATCTCTGGCCCGTCAGAACGTTCAATGTGGCTTGGGTTCCCACGATCTGGCTGGTAGGGGTCACCAGGGGAGGATAACCCATAGCCTTACGCACGATGGGGATTTCCTGCATCACGTCCTCCAGCTTGTCGAGGGCGTTTTGCCCTTTGAGCTGGTTCACCAGGTTTGAGTACATGCCTCCTGGAATTTGGTAACGGAGAATATTGATGTCGACGCCACCGATGTCCGCAATCAGATTGCTGTACTTCTCCCGGAGTTTTTTGAAGTACTCCGCCACGGGAACGAGGTTTTCGAGCTTGATCCCCGTATCCAAAGGACCTCCCGCCAGAGCCGCCACCAACGATTCCGTAGGGGGCTGGCTCGTTCCCATAGAAAAGGGGGAAATAGCGGTGTCCACTATGGAGGCCCCCGCTTCGAGGCCGGCGTAATAAGCCATAGACGCCATTCCGCTGGTGTAGTGAGAGTGGAGCTGAATGGGGACGGAGGTCTTGGCCTTGATGGTTTTGACCAGGCTGACGCAGTCTACAGGGTTCAGCAAGCCCGCCATGTCCTTGATGGCGATGGAATCGGCGCCCATCTGGGTCATTTGATGAGCCAGTTCCGCGAAAGCATCCAACGTGTGGACGGGGGACAGGGTATAGGCGATGCACATCTGTAGGTGCGCGCCCTCTTTTTTCACCTGATCCGCCGCGATCTCCATGTTGCGCAGGTCGTTCAGGGCGTCGAAAATGCGGATGATATCCATTCCGTTCGCGACGGTGCGCTTGACGAACTCCCGCACGGCGTCGTCTGCGTAGTGGCGGTAACCCACCAAGTTCTGGCCCCGAAGGAGCATCTGAAGTTTCGTCTTCTTGATGTGTTTGCGGATAATCCGGAGCCGTTCCCAAGGGTCTTCGTCCAGGAAGCGCATACAACTGTCGAAGGTAGCTCCTCCCCACATTTCCATGGAGTAGTAGCCCACTTCGTCCATGATTTCCAGCACAGGAACCATGTCCTCCGTGCGCATACGGGTCGCAATCAGTGACTGATGGGCATCCCGCAACGCCGTCTCCATAATCATGGTGTTGCGCTTCGGCTGAGAATCCTCATTTTCCTTGGGTGCGGGGGATGTTTCGTGATGTTTCATTTTTTCTCTCGATTCCTTTGACATATTTTATTCCCCTCTCAATTGGCATGTTCTCGAACTTCGTTTTCCTTCGCTTTTTTCCAGAGCGCGTCCAGTTCTTCCAGCGAACAATCACTCAGTTGAAGTCCCTGGTTTTCCGTGTCTCGTTCCACCTTCTGGAACCGTTTCGCGAACTTGTCGCAGGCCCTGGCCAACGCGGCGTCTGGGTTGACGTTCAAATGCCTCGCCAAGTTCACCGTCATGAAAAGCACGTCTCCTAGCTCGTCTTCCATCGCGTCTTTGTCGTTTGCTTCGGTAGCCTGTCTCAGTTCATCCACTTCCTCGTCTAGCTTCGCAAAAAGCGGTTCTCTGTCATCTTTAGGCCAGTCAAAACCCACATGAGCCGCTTTGCCTTGCATCCGATGGGCCTTCAAAAGCGGAGGTAGCCCTTTTGGAACTCCCGCCAAGATGGACAGTTCCTCTTTTTTGTCTTTGCGCTCTTCTAATTTGATCCGCTCCCAGTTGCGAAGAACCTGTTCGCTGTTCATTTTTGCGTTCACGCCTTCTTCTTTTGCATTCACGCCTTCTTCCGCGTTCATGCCTTCTTCTTTCGCGTTCACGCCTTCTTTGGAAACGCCGAAAACATGGGGATGACGCCGGATCAATTTGTCGCGCAGAACGCGCGCCACGTCCTGAATGCCGAAAACTCCCGCCTCTTGGGTGATGGAGGCGACGAAAACGATCTGGAGCAAAAGGTCGCCCGCTTCCTCCAGCACTTTATCCATGCGCTCTTCCGTAATGGCGTCCGCCAGTTCGTAGGCTTCCTCGACAATATAGGCACGCAAGTCCGAAAGTTTTTGCTCCCTATCCCAAGGACATCCTCCCGGAGCTCTCAAACGCTCTATGATCGAAACAACCTCGTCAAAAAAATGGTGCTCTTCGCCGCGTTTCAAAATAAGAATCCACACCTCCGCGTGAGTTTACGAACACGACCGTGACGCGCGATCAGAGTATACGATCATGATGGATAATCATAGCATATGAGCGTCGTGCAGAAAAAAGCCAGAGAACTCAAAAAGACAAGAAGAGATCTTCTGACGCGTGTTATAATGCAACAAAGTTGGGCATTACTTTACTGCGGCTGTAAATTGTAAATATTCTCAGAGCGGGGGCATCCACTCTGAAACTTTTATTTTAAAGGAGAAGACTTAAGACCGGTTTCAGTCGGCTGTCTTTATCGATCTTAGAATCCCACAACTTTAGTCATGGAAGTGTGTCAATCTAAAAGAAGCCTGGACTTTGTTGGAGGACGTATTGGAGGACGTGTTGGAGGACATGAAAGACGGAGCCAGAGAATGGCGTTCGCAAAAGCTCGAAATCGCGTCTTTTCTCCGAGAAAAAGGAATAAGGGCAACACTGTTGCGACGAAAAGTTTTGGAAATTCTGATGGAAAAGGGAGAACCCCTTTCTCACATGGAGATTTTCGAGCAGCTTGCCCAAATGAAAAGCGTAGCGGATCGTGTTACCCTTTATCGGACTTTGGCGATTTTCGCGGATTTTCGCGTCGTCCATCAAGTTCTGGGAACGGACGGGACATTGCGGTTTTGTATGCACGATCCTCTTCATGTGGGTTGTCCAGGTAATCATCCTCATTTTTTATGCCGTGTGTGTGGACGCATGATCTGCCTCACAGACCAAGCGCTTCCTCGCGTCGAGGTTCCCGAGGGGACAGTGGTGGAAGGAAAACAGTTGTTGCTTTTCGGGCGCTGTTCTCGATGTCGGGAAAATTCTCGGGAAGACGGCCGAGAAGACTGAGCGATTCATGTCCCCCTTTTTTCTCATTCCCCTTTCCCTCACCTTAAAAGTTGCAGGCAGCGCCACTGTCGTGGCGCTTTTATTGGCCGTCCCCTTCGCGTTTGCCGTCTCCAAGCGACGCATTCCCTTCAAAAAGGGAATTGATTCCTTATGCACTTTGCCGATGGTCCTGCCTCCGACGGTAGTAGGATATTACCTTCTGCTCTTATTCGGGCGCAACGGTCCCTTGGGACGGCCGTTGGGTACTTTGGGCATTCGACTCGTGTTCACTTGGCAGGGAGCGGCCGTCGCTGCGGCAGTGGCCGCTTTTCCCTTGATCTACCGCTCCGCTCGTGCTGCCTTCGAGGGGGTCAATCCCCAGATTGAGGAAGCCGCGCGCGATTTGGGGGCCTCCGAGTTCCAGGTTTTCTGGCACGTTTCTTTGCCGCTGGCTAACCGAGGTATTGTTGCGGGGTGTATGCTGGCCTTTGCCCGGGCGATGGGCGAGTTCGGAGCGACCATGATGCTCGCCGGCAACCTGCCCGGCAAGACCCAGACCCTTTCCCTGGCTATCTACACGGCGACCCAAGCGGGCAACAGCGCGGGGGCCATCCAATTGACCCTTTTCACCTCGGTGGTTTGCGTGGCGCTTCTGTGGGGCGCGGAGCGTCTGTTGAAGGCGTGAAAGCATGAAGATATAAAAGTGTGAAAGCGCTGCTATAACCTCCGGCTTTCCGTATTCTTTCCCGTATTCTTTCGACGCGTTCAAAACATGCGTTTTTTCCAGAGCCAATAGGCGGCGATCCCGCTGAGCCCCACGGCCAGCGCCATGACCCCCATAAACCCATACCGCGTCTCGCCCCAGGGAACCCCCACGTTCATGCCCCAGAAGCTGGAGACGACCGTGGGAATCGAGATGATGATCGTCATCGAGGCCAAAAACTTCATCACAATGTTCAAGTTGTTCGAGATGATCGAGGCAAAAGCGTCCATCATGCCCCCCAGAACATCGCTGTAGACCCGCACCATATCGTAGGCTTGATCGTATTCCACGATGACGTCCTCCAACAGGTCTTCGTCCTCCTCCCGCATTTTGACCAGCTTCTGGAACTGAACGTTGTGCAGAGTCCGCACCAGCTTATCCACAGCTACTCGGTTACTTCGCAGAGCGCCTGTGAAAAAGATCATGCCTTTCTCCAGATCCATGAGCTTGAAAAGCTCCTCATTTTTCATCGATTGGCGAAGAGCGTTCTCGATGCGGTCGGACATGCGGTTTATTTCGTTGATGTATTGGAGATAGGTCGCCGCCGTTTTGTAGAGGATTTGCAGGAGAAACTGGGTGCGCTTCCATGTACAGAAGCCGCTGATACCACCCTTCGGTCCGGGTAGAACGCTGTTCTCCTCCAGGCAAACCGTAATGAAAATGTCACTCGTGACGACGATGCCCAAGGGCAATGTGTCGAAGCCGAAACCTTGGGGATGTTTCGGGATGTTGATGACCAAAAGCATACAGGCGGTGTGTCCACTGTCTTCATCTGCCTCCTCGAAGTCGATGCGGCTGGACTCCTCCACGTCCGTGGCGGCCGTCAGAAAGTCCAGAGGAACGGAGGTCAATCGGGCGATGTCCTCCAGCTCCTGCCGTGTGGGTGCGATAGTATTGATCCAACTTCCCGGCCGCAAGTTATCCAGCGTTAGTTCCTCGTGTCCTGAAATTTTACTGTGTATACGCGTTCTCAGTACCGAAATCAAAGCAACTCCCCCCTGTCGCGCTCTGGGACAAAAATCCGTGTCTCACAGAGTCATTCCACACAGCTTTCGGTATTCTACACAAATTCTCTGGGGTTCTCCAGACCTGAAATTCTCCAATCCAATTTTTTACAATCCCACGACTTTAGTCGTGGGAGTATGTCAAGGGGGCATCTTGCTCGTTCGCGCTCTACCGCGCTGAGAAACGATCACATAGTGCTCGGCCCGTCCTCGGCTCACTTTGAGCGTGGCCGTCGGTACCAACGTATTCCATTGAGGCGAATAAAGGCTCTCGACAACGCTGCCCTGGTATCGTATAAACTGGCACTGATAGAGCGAATTGTATTTTTCCTCTCGCAAAGGGTTTTGCCACATGGCCTTTACGGTATCGCTCGCGCGGTCGAAAGGGCAGGATAACCCAAAAGGACGACCCGATCGATTGGATAGAGTAAAACGATTGGTAATCCATCGGGCTAGCGCTTGCGCTTCTTTCTCCACAAAAACCTTGTCGTCCTGAAACGCGTGCCGGACCATCCAAAGGGAACTCGCGGAAAAAGTCAAGAGGAGCATAGCAAACAAAATCTCCACCAGCGAAAAAGCTCTGGTGGAGGCATTTTTACGAAAGAAACGAAAGCGTTTCCCGGTAATAGCCCCGATCGTTGCCACAGTCATACTCTCAACTCACGGCCTCGATTCCCAAATCGAACACTTTAAGGTTTGCCTCCAGATATTTAGGTGGAGAGAGTTCCTTTAAAGCCGCCACCACCAAATCCTTCTCGAACCCCTCGATTTTCATCCCACTGGCCGTGCCCAAAATCAGCACATTCAGGAAAAGGGTGTTCCCGTCCATGTGCTGGTTCAGGATATCGTATCCTGGGAAACGACAGGTCACGATCTCCCTGTCGGTCAGGTATTTCTTCAGGGACTCATTCTGAAAAGCCTGGGGGGAGCTAGTGTTGACCAAAAACGTTCCGCCTTTCCTCAAAAAGGACAAATTACGTATGCCTTCGCTTTGGTCGAAGGCCATCACCACGTCGGCGTTGCCCTCCGTGACCAAAGGGCCCTTGTAGTTCCCCACCTTGAAATGGCTGATAACTGAGCCGCCCCGTTGGGCCATACCATGCACTTCGCTGCCGATGGCGGAAAGCCCTTTGCCGATGGCGATTTTGCCCAGTACCTTGCTGGTGAAAAGAATCCCCTGTCCGCCTATCCCCACAATAATATATTGCATGTCAACGCACCTACCTGATAAAGAAAGTGTAGCCGCTCAAGCCGCGCCGCTCAGCGGTTTCGCCGGCCGTTTAATGATGGCTCCATGAGGGCATACGGCCTCGCAGACACCGCAGGATACGCAGTAACGCGGGTCGATGGAGGTTTTTTTCACCTTTTCGCCGAAGGACAGCCCTGGGCAACCGAAGTAGTCGATACAATAACGGCAACCGACGCACTGGTCCTCCCGCACTGTCACCGGGACGATGTTTTGAGGAACGTGAAGCAGCATACAAGGATGCTTGTAGATGACGAGAGCCGGTATTTTGTTTGCCTTCGCGTGTTCCCAAGCTCTCTTGACGGCATCCACTCCCGCGGTCACGTCATAGGAAGCCACGGTCTCCACGAAGGTCACGCCGCAACCTCGGACCACGGCCTCGATGTCCAGAGTTCGGCCAGGGTCATTTTTTCGGAGTTTCTTCCCTATTCCGGGGTGGGACTGACCTCCCGTCATAGCGGTGACACTATTGTCCAAGACACAAAGCACGAAGGCATGTTTGTTGTAAACGGCGGAAAGCAGACCGGCGATCCCCATGTGGAAGAAAGTCGAATCTCCAATAGTCGCGACGACGGGGCGCTCTTGCCCAGCGGCTTTATGCCCCAGGTAAAAGCCCGATGACATAGTGACGGAGCCGCCCATGCATAAGCTCGAATCCAGTCCCTTCTGATTGATGCCTAATGTGTAACATCCGATGTCCGAGGGGTTGATGGCGTTGGGTATGGCCTTGCGGATGGAGAAAAAACTGCCGCGGTGAGGACAGCCCGCGCAAAGTTGAGGCTTGCGCGGGGTCAGGTTCAGCTCGTTTATGACGGTGGAGAGCGCGGAAGAGCCCGAAGAAGAATCCAAAAAAGAATCCGGCTTCGAGATCATCTCTCCCAGCTGGGAAAGGACAATTTCTTCGATAACTTCGGGCAGCAGTTCTCCCGCGCTGGGAACCACGTCGTTCCAACGCCCGTTCACCTTGCCTCGGTCCAAAAGCTGCGTCTCGATGACGGGATAGGTTTCCTCCAAAACGAGGACCTTTTCGTGGCGCGCGATAAAGTTCTCCGTCATTCGACAAGGCAAGGGATAGGGCGTGCCGATTTTCAGCACTGAGATGTCGTCGCGTCCCCATTCCCCTATAAGGTCACAGAGCATGGCAAACGAAACCCCACCGGCGATGATCCCCAGCTTGGGCTTTCCCTTTGCGGGCAGCTCGTAGTTGTACTCACGCCAGTCTATCTCGAACTCCTCGCGGATTTTCGCGATTCTGGCATTGTGTTGGGGAGACGCGACGCGAACGAGAGCGGGGAGCTGTGTCCAACGGTTGGGATCCCGATCAAATTTGACGGGTCTGTCAAAGACGCCGGGTCTCAGGCGATCCAGTACGTCCACGGTTTGGCGGCAATGGGCTACGCGCGTTGTCGGGCGCAACATGACGATGATGTTGTGTTTTTCCGAAAGCGCGTAGGCATCCTCCACCATGGCGGCGGCTTCGGCGGCGTCCGAGGGATCTAGGCAGGGCGTTTTGGCGAACATGGAGAAAAAGCGGCTGTCTTGCTCGGTCTGAGAGCTGTGAGGACCCGGATCGTCGGCGGAGATCAGGAGCATTCCTCCTTTGAGTCGCAAGAGCGCTCCGCTCATAAAGGGATCGGCGGCAACGTTCAATCCCACCTGCTTCATTGCGGCGCAAGCGCGCGCGCCTGTATAGGTCGCGGCCAAGGCCATTTCAAAGGCCACTTTTTCATTGGCGCCCCATTCTACCACCGTCGGCGCGTTGAGCCTATCCACGCAGGAAGCTATCGCGGGAAGGATTTCCGACGATGGAGTCCCTGGATAAGCGGTCGCGACCAGACAGCCGGCGGCGACGACCGCCTGGGCGATGGCCTCGTTACCCAGGAGCAAAGCTGTTTTACGAAAGTCGTTCTTATCCGAAATTTCCCCCATATTTCCGCTTAAACCCCTTTCGTTCATTATTATGACTCCTCTCCGTCATAGATCTTCTATACCTGATCTTCTATACCTTTATTTTCTCGGAGCGTCCGTCAATACGATAGGTGAGTATTAGGGATTTTCAGAAAATATTGATTGATCCATAACTGAAACAGCAACTGAAACAGCGCATTGGACTGGAGAACACGAAGAACGTCGTCGAGAACACCCGACAGACTTTGAGATCGATGATGGGGCGCGCATCAGACGTTGAAGCGGATCTCGATCATATCGCCGTCTTTGACGAGATATTCCTTACCCTCGAGACGTAACACCCCTTTGTCGCGGCAGGCGGCCAAGGCGGCTCCCGCCGCAATGAAATCCTCGTAAGCGACGACCTGGGCCCGGATGAAACCTCGCGCCAAGTCGGAGTGGATGGTGCCCGCCGCGTCCACCGCGTTATCCCCCTGATGAAGGGTCCAGGCCCGAACCTCGTCCTTGCCGCTGGTGAAAAAGGAGATCAAGCCCAAAAGCCGATAAGCCTCGTGGATCAGGCGGTCACGCCCCATCTCTTGAAGGGGAGCCGAGCCTCCGAAAAGATCTTCCATGAACTCCACCTGTTCCGCAGGTTCGAGCTGGGCCAAGTCCATCTCCAAAGAGCCGAAAACCCGAACCGGGGGGAGCGTCGCCGTCTTTCCCCGTAGGAACGCCTCCAGAGGTTCGGCCTGGGAAAGAGGGCCCGTTTGGCTTTCGTCCAAGTTCAAGACCACCAACTCCGGTTTCAAAGTCAAAAAAGCGAAACCCGTTAGACTTTTTTTCTCCTCCTCGGTCAAAGAATATTCTCGGAGGGGTCGTTCTTCCATTAGATGGTTCTCCAGTTTCTTTAGAAAATCCACCTCCGCTGACTCCTCATGACTGTTTTTTTTCTTGGCAGAAAGCCGCGAAAGGCGGTTCTCGATAACGCCCAGGTCGCGGTAGATCAACTCCATCTCCACGATCCGCCAGTCGCGCAGCGGATCAATGTCGCCTTCTGGATGAGGAACATCCGGGTTCTCAAAAAGTCGCACCACGTGCAACAGCGCGTCCGACTCCGAAACGAAGGAAAGAAAGGAGTTGCCGAGCCCTGCGCCCTTGCTGGCATCCCGTGACAGCCCCGCCAAATCCACAAACTCAACTACAGCAGGGGTCGTCTTTCTGGGCTCGAAAATCTCCGCTAACTTATCGAATCGAGCGTCCGGTACGCTGACCAGCGCTCGATTGGGCTCCATTTTGCCACTGGCGTAGGGTTTCACCTCCGCGCCGGCCTTGGTGATAACGTTAAACACCGTAGACTTCCCGCAAAGAGGTAAGCCAACTATTCCACACTTTAACAATTGAACTCCTCCTGGAAACGTGACATCATGCCTGACATCATGCCTGACATCATGATTATGATTGTACAGCGGCGGCGTCTTTCGCGAAATTCTGACTCACTCGTCGATAGACAAAACAGAAAAAAGCAAACGCTACAAAGCTACCGCAAAAAGCGGCGAAGGACTGGAACCACCAAATATTGGCAAAATCGAAATACGTGACGAAAATCCAGGCCGCGGTCACACGGAAGACGATGCTACGCAAAAGTTGCGTGATCGTTCCGAAAATGGAGTATCCCGTTCCAACGAAAAATCCGCAGGCAAGCGTGACCAGAGTGCCGAACGGATAGGCGGGCACGGACGCGCGTATGGCTCGGGTCGCCATAGCCTCGATTTCGGGCAAGGGCTTGAAAAGACTCAGAAACACCCAGGGATAACAATAAATCACAACTCCCATGGAGCACATCAAGGTGAACGCCAGAAAATACGCGGCCTTAAAGCCGTCGAGCATCCGCCTGGAGTCCCGTTTACCGTAGTTGAAGGCGATATAGGGAATCAACGCGGCGTTGATCCCGGAGACAAAGTTGAAGGCCAGCTCCTCCACCCGCAGTCCCAACATCCAGGAAGCCACGGCGCGGTGCCCAAAGGTCGAGAGAATCCTGTTGACGCTGCCCATGCCTAGAGCGATACTGGCCGTTGTTAAGGCTACGGGGATCCCGATCCATAGGATATTTTTCCAGTAGACTGTCAATTGCTCGCGGGGAAAAAGCCACGGGGAAACCTGGATGGAACTGTTTATCCTCATTTGGTATATCAAGTAGACGGACGAGGCGATGCGCGATATCCAGGTCGCGATGGCCGCCCCAGGAATACCCCAGCCGAAGGTAAAGATGAAAAGAGGGTCTAAAACGATGTTGATCGTATTGGCTAGGGCGATAGCCTTGAAAGGGGTCAACGTGTCTCCTTGAGCACGAAACACGGTGTTAACCACATAGGTGAAGCCCATAAAGGGCAACATTATCGGCACCCACATGTTGTAAAGCCAACAGAGACGAAGCAAATAATCGCCTCCGGCCTCTCGAGCTCCGATACTGGCGAAGAGCACGTTGGAGACCCCTGGGATCACCAAGGGTATAGAAAGAACGCACACAACGTAAAGCAGAGCCAATGCGCTACGGGCCACGTGCTGGGCTGCGGGCAAATTTCCTCGACCCAGGTTGCGTCCCATCAGCGCGGCGGCCCCTCCCACCACACATTCCAGCGTGGCGAAAACGCATTGATTGACCGGCCCCGTAAAGGACATAGCCGCCATGGGAAATTCTCCCAGCCACGAGACGAAAATCGTATCCACCAGATGTAATAGGCTATTGAAAACGAAAAGCCCCATCGATGGAATCGCTAACTTCAAAATCGCCCTCGCGGACGAGTCGTTTCCCAAGTCGACATGGCCGTCGAAAAGCTCGCCCAACATTCCCATTTTCTTCGATATTTCGCTCATTGCCGCGCCCACAAAAATGCCCCCTCTTTAACTTCTACTAAGCAGTATAGTCCGAATACGCAACTTGGCAAGTTTCCATTAAGTTTCCATATATATTATTGAATATTGAAGCTCAGGGGGGACGGAGCCCATGCGACTGCTTCACAGTTCTCATCGGCTTCTCTGGAACCTCTTTTCACGATCTATTTTTCGTGATCTATTTCGTGATCTATTTTTCGTGATCCATAGAGAAGGCCCCGCTATTTTCGCTTATAGTTAAACCCACAAAAACGCGCCCTTCTTGACTCCCATTAAGCGGTATAATCCGAATACACGACGTCGGTATTTAAGCGAAGAAAAAGTGAAAAGTGAAAAGTGAAGAGTGACGAGAGAGGAGAGAGAAGAGGCATGAACAAGAAGAGTGCCGTTTTAGGGATTTTGATGCTTGTTTTCAACTTGCATGACGCCTCCACCGCAGAGGCGAAAGACGTTCTGATTGTTATTGATCGTCGTGACGCCACAACAATGGATCCCATCGCTTACGAGGATTCCGCCAGCCAACGAGCCTGCCGCTCGCTCTATGATACCCTCATCTATTTAGATCCCTTGGACGGGCGGATCTTGCCTGGGCTTGCCGAATCGTGGGAACCACTGTCCGATAGGGAATATAAATTCAACCTTCGCAAAGGCGTCAAATTTCACAACGGAGACGAAATGACGGCTGAAGATGTTCGGTATTCTATCCTGCGGACGAAGGCGACTCCCAATTTGCGCACCGCGGCTTACTCTCAAAACATCCAAGATGTCCAAGCGGTGGACGACTATACCGTTATCCTACGCCTCGAGAACGTGGATTATTCTTTTTTTTCTTCCCTGTCCCAGAGTTGGAGCGCCATTGTCAGCAAGAAAGCTGTGGAGGAAGCCGGAGACGCCTTCGCCGTAAATCCTGTGGGAACGGGCCCCTTCAAGCTCGTGAGCTGGCAGAAGGGTTACAAGTACGTGCTGGAGCGCTTCGAGGAGTATTGGGGACCCAAGGCTAAGTTCCGGACCCTGGAGGTCCGCTCTGTACCGGAACCGTCCAACCGAATGAAAGAATTGAGTCTGGGCGAGGCGGACATTGTTTTCCCCCTCACCAGAGAGGATATGAAGCGAGTCGAGAGAAACTGGAATTTGGTTCTGCACCGTAAACCTCAAACTTCTATTCTTTATCTGGGGTTCAACTGCGCGAAGAAACCCTTCGATGACGTCCGTGTTCGCCGCGCCATTTCCGCGGCGTTGGACGTGGAAGGGATTCAGGCGGCCATATGGAACGGTGTGGGGGAGACGCCTCGGTCGCTGATTTCCTCGGCGATACGGTACTCCATTGATTCCGAGCTAAAACCTCATATGCAGGACGTGGAACTGGCAAAAAAACTTTTGGCTGAGGCGGGAGTGCGGAACCTCAAACTGGAGATCTGGACCAGCGAGCGCAGGGAAAGCATCGGTATGGCGACGATCATCCAATCGCAAATCCGAGAAGTGGGCATCGCCGCCGAAATCAGGGTTCTGGAGCGGAGCGCGTATCTGAAAGGACTCAAGGCCCAAAGTCATGACCTGTACCTTCTGTGCTGGACCCCTCCTGTGCCCGACCCCAATTTTGCGGTGTCCGAGCTGCTAGAAACGGGCGCGAACTCCAACTATACTTTTTTCAGCGACAAAAAACTGGACGAGCTTTTGAACAAAGGGCGTAGTGTTCCTGATGGTGAAGAGCGCGCTGCGATCTACAGAGAGATACAGCTTTACATCAATGAGCAAAGCCCCATGATCTACCTACAAAGCGGTGAGTCTCTTCTTGGAGCGCAAAAATACGTGAAGGGCATTCAAGCCAGCTCCAGCAACGCCCATTCTTTTCGAGAAATTTATTTTGAATGAAAAAAAATCTCTTAACATATTAACATAGCCTGGGACACTGGGACATAGACGGCTCGCTGACAGGGCAACAGCATTTACTCTCGAATCCTTGATATCACTGGCCTCATATGCTACGCAAAAATACCTATTCGAATATACGCATTCGAATATACGAAGGTAGTGATTGGAATGCTTGACGAAAAGTAAATGCTGTTGCCCTGGCTCGCTGATATTTGAGCTTGACAATGTTTTATCCCTCATGATAGTATAATTAAGATTCGAGCGTTGAAAAGGGGCTGTAGCGCAGTTGGGAGCGCGCTTCCTTCGCACGGAAGAGGTAGGGAGTTCGAATCTCCTCAGCTCCACCAAGAAATAACAAGGGTTTACGCAGATGAGCGTAAGCCCTTTTTCTTTTATTTATAACATCTTTATAACAAATCTCAAATTCTTGCGCTTAAGCAAAAAAACCTAAGCAAAAAAAGGAAGGAGAGCTTTCGCCCTCCCTCGATCAACCGTTTTCCTCTAGCCTGCTTTTGGGGTCGCGGGTCCAAATCTCGTAGTTCCGCTCCAAGCAATAAAAATGCTCTCTCTTATCTTTCCGTCACCTTCGCCACGAGCCATCCAATCACCCCGGTCGCCGCCACCCATGCGCCTCCCTTTACCCACGTGGCAATACTTCGGTCAATGTAATGTAATGCGAGGTCGGTTCGTCTTCTTCTAAATGCTTTTCGATCTTTGCCATGATAACGTCATACGCCACACCTTTGTGTTCTAAATCGTTGAGACGCTGACCATACTGGTTGAGCACCCTTTGCGTTTCTGGAACGGTAGCAACGCTTTTCAGGATCTCCTTCACGTCTTTGCGTGTCTCCTTCGCGTCTTGGCGTGTCTCTTTCATTGAGGTCTCTATTCCCGTGACGCGGCCTTTTATTTCTCCCAACTCCTGCTTGACATCCAAAATCACGCCATCACCACTCCACGGAGATAAATTACCCGCTCACCTACCTATTCCATCGTCTATATACTTCGCGTATAAGGCGTTCAACATCCCAATATCAGCGCGTTGCAAAGTCTTGATCGTGTGGATCTCATCGGTAGCGAGGTACGGCCGGATGCTCGGTATATCGCCTTGCAACCCACGCGTCTCTTTAAACTGTTTCGCGAACATGCCGAGAACGATACGGTTGATCATGTCGGTCTCGTTCGAAAAGTGGTAGGTCTTCGGCTCCGGGTGCGCCAGCATGACGGCCTCAGTGAAAGCCGGGTGTTCGAGCTTCGCGGCATGGAGCGCATTGATGAAGGCTTCCACCAGATTGAAGCGCTCGATGTAGGCGATTTTGAATGCCGCCGCTTTCTTGTCGGTGAAGCCCATCGCGATATACGAGAATCCGTCTTTCGTCAAAAGGAACTCAGGATAAAATTTGCCTCGATCTTTGTACTGAGATTCAATGAAATTGGCGGCTGAAGACTCTACGCTTGAATGGACGGCAAAAAAGAGCGCAAACGCGACAACCCAAAAGATCCTTTTTTCAAACTTCACAGACTTTCACTCCTTTAACGATGCCTTACGGGTGTTCTGCCGGTAGCATCACTTCGTGAAAAATTGCCAAGCGTAGACCATTTGGGCATTCTCAGCGTACGCGTCCTCGTACTCGAAATCGACGCGAACAAAGTTTATTCTCTTTTCCTCGATCGGGGAGGAGAAGGTGAGATTCCCTTCCATTACTATTCCATCGGTGAATACCTGATCAATCGCCTCATTATGAAAATACTTGCCGTCATCTGTGCGAACAAAAATTTTGAGGATTTTTGTGGGTTGGCTCGATTTCTGTTTCACCAGCGCTTTAGTGGAAACAGAGGGGTCTACGAAACGCCACTTGAGCCCCGTGACGCTCGAGCCTTCTGCGGTCCATTCCACATAGGGCACGCATTTATCGGCCAACTGCTTTTGTGCTGTACGAATTCTGGGGAATGTGCCCGTCGTTTTCGTTTCTCCAAGCGAGATAGAAAATGAAGTTCCGGAAAACGCCGTTTCTGCTCCTTTGTAAAATTCGGCATGGTTGTCTTTTCCATCGACCAGACAGTAAAAGTTATTATCGTGGTGGTGAGCCAAGGTAAATTCCTTCGCTTTCGAAAATTGAGACTGCCCAACGTATTTCGTGCTCTTGTAATAATTCACCGTAGCTGCTCCACTGGGAGCAAGAGTCAACATTCCTTTTTGCACTTCTTTTACTTCAGGGTCTACCTCAAGGTAAAGATAGCGAAAGGTCGTTGCTTTCATGCCCTTTGCCGTGGGTTTGTAGTCTGTTTTGCCGCCGGTTATATACGCAGTCGTCGTGTGCCGCACGTATAAATAGGGCAACTCCGCCGCCCATCCATCACCTCTGAAAAATATCCCGAATGTCGTTGTACAAAAAAACAGCATCAACGCTCTAAAAACAAGCTTCTTCTTCATCACAAAAACCTCCCTCTGTATAATGCGGCGCTAATATTCAAGAAGATTATAACGGCACTCAATCCAGAGGCAACGTCCCAGCATTGTCTGTCGATTTTTCTGTCTTAATTTTCCTAGATTATTCGTCATATCTGCTTGGCGTGGGCACTGTGAAATTTATCGTTTCTCCACGCAACCCGCGCCAATTACAACTTTCATGCGGTTCAGTTCTTCGTTCATGAACGTCATCGGCACAACGGATTTGTAATTGTTCAAGCTCAGGGGGCGGAGCCTATCGGTGAGGAACTATCGGAAGTCGAAAAAGGAGCGCTGTGGATTATTCTCAATAAGATCGCTTATAATGTTTGGATAGTAGAAGACTAACACAATATCCGGCACATTTTGATCGACAAATGACCGTATACTTCCGGTAAAGCTTCTGAGATCTAAAGTTATTAAGTCTTTGATGCCTAAAATCAAAAAAGGCGCTACTACACAGTTAAAAGAGTCCCGTATTATCAGTATCTTTTTGGGAGACTTTAATTGATTGTTATGCATAAAAACAACAGCATCATCCCCCCAAGAGTACAGACTGTAAAGAGAACTATCATAAACGTTTTTTTCTTGCATTGCATATTCCCGCAGCTTTTCATTATACTTATACGTTATTTGAAAATCGCCACATTTATCGAGTTTTCGAGATGGAATACGAATAGTGAGATCCGTCTCAAATTTAGGGAAAATAAAACTAATTGATTCTGGAGTAGCCACAGCTAGAGACGCTCTTTTGCCAATAGACCCTAAAAAGCCATCTTGAAAATAATACTCGTAATGTTTAGGATCATATAAAGACTTATCAATATTGAAATCGAATGAAGCGTTTA